>NZ_JBVVQE010000153.1:0-3925 GCF_055811435.1 Mesorhizobium sp. WSM4837 | reverse complement strand
ACGCCAGTGCCTCGGCGGCGCGGGGGGTGTCGCTTTATTCCGTTTTTGGTACGGGGGGGGGGGGGCGGGGGGCGCGCCCCCCCCCCGCGCGGGGGGGGGGGGGGGGCCCCCCCCCCCCCCCCCACGGAGAGGGGGTCTGCGGCCGATGTGCGCCCAGGACAGCCATGACCACCTTCACCGCCGCCACCACCGCCGAAACTCTCGCCACTGTCGCCTGGGCGGCGGCGGAAGAAACGCCGCTCGAAATCCTCGGCCATGGCTCCAAGCGTGGCATCGGCCGTCCGCTGCAGACCGAGCACACGCTCGACCTGTCGAAACTGTCAGGCGTGACGCTCTACGAGCCGGCTGAACTGGTGCTGTCAGCAAAGGCCGGCACGCCGCTCGCCGAGATCGAAAAATTACTTGCCGAAAACGGCCAGCAACTCGCTTTCGAACCACTGGATTATGGCCCGCTGCTCGGCGGCGAAAAGGGAAAAGGCACGATCGGCGGCGTACTGGCCGCGAACCTTTGCGGTCCGCGCCGGCTGAAGGCGGGGGCGGCGCGCGACCATATTCTTGGCATTGCAGCGGTTTCGGGGCGTGGCGAGGCGTTCAAATCGGGCGGCCGCGTGGTCAAGAACGTCACCGGCTATGACCTGTCCAAGCTCATGGCCAACAGCTGGGGCACGCTTGCCGTTCTTACCGACGTCACCTTCAAGGTGCTGCCCGCTGCCGAGACCGAAGTCACGCTGGCTGTGCGCGGCCTGCTCGACGATCATGCCGCGGCCGCTATGGCGCTGGCGCTCGGCTCCAGCGCCGAAGTGTCGAGTGCTGCCCATCTTCCCGATCGCGTTGCCGCACGGGTCGCCGGCGGCGGTCTCGGCAGCACCGCCGCGACATTGCTGCGCGTCGAGGGGTTCGGCCCGTCGGTCGCCTACCGCATCGCAGCGCTGAAAGATCTGCTCGGAAATGCCGGCCCGCTCGACGAAATCTCGGGCGAGACTTCGCATTCGGTCTGGCGCGATATCCGCGATTGTGCGCCGTTTGCCGACGGCCTGGAAAAGCCGGTGTGGCGCGTGTCGATGGCGCCGGCGCAAGGCCACCAGATGGTGCTGGCGCTGCGCATGCAGGCGGCCGTCGATGCCTTTTATGACTGGCAGGGCGGACTGATCTGGCTGCGCATGGAGCATGGCGATCCCGAAGCCGATCTTCTGCGCGCACTGGTGAGACAGTATGGCGGCGGCCATGCGACGCTGGTGCGCGCCGCCCCTTCGCATCGCGCCGCTGTGCCGGTGTTCGAGCCGCAGGCGCCGCACCTGGCAGCATTGTCGGCGCGGCTCAAAGCCGAATTCGATCCGAAGGCGATCCTCAACCCCGGCCGCATGGCTTAGGAGGTACGAGATGCAGACCAATTTCTCAGCTGCCCAGCTTGCCGATCCGCATGTCGCGGAATCGGAAAAGATCCTGCGCAAATGCGTGCATTGCGGCTTCTGCACGGCCACCTGCCCGACCTATGTGACGCTTGGCAACGAACTGGATTCGCCGCGCGGGCGGATCTACCTGATCAAAGACATGCTGGAGAACGGCCGACCGGCCGACAAGCAGATCGTCACCCATATCGACCGTTGCCTGTCCTGTCTCGCCTGCATGACGACCTGCCCGTCGGGCGTCAACTACATGCATCTGGTCGACCACGCCCGCGTCCATATCGAGGAAACCTACAAGCGGCCGCTGCCCGATCGGCTGACGCGCGCCATGCTGGCCTTGGTCCTGCCTTATCCCTCGCGGTTTCGCGCTGCGCTCAAGCTGGCAAAGCTCGGCCAGCCATTCGCCGGATTGCTGGAAAAGCTCCCGGCGCTGAAGCCGCTGGGTGCGATGCTCAAGCTCGCCCCGGCGTCGATTCCTGCGGCCTCGCCAATGGCTTCACCGGGCATTCATGCCGGGCAGGGCACGAGCAAAAATGGCCGCGTCGCCATCCTTACCGGCTGCGCGCAGTCCGTGCTCGATCCCGCCATCAACGACACGACGATCGCGCTGCTGACGCGGCTCGGCGTCGAGGTCGTGGTTCCCGAGGGCGAGGGCTGCTGCGGCGCGCTGGTGCATCACATGGGCCGCGAGGCGGCAGCCCTTGCCTCGGCCAGGCGCAATGTCGACGCCTGGACGCGCGCCATCGACCAAGGCGGGCTGGATGCCATCGTCATCACTGCGTCGGGCTGCGGCACCACCATCAAGGATTATGGTTTCATGCTGCGCCTCGATCCCGCCTATGCCGACAAGGCGGCGCGGGTGTCGGCGCTGGCCAGGGACATCACCGAATATCTGGCAAGCATCGATCTGCCCGAGCCGGTGCGCAAGCCCGGCACCATCGTCGCCTATCACTCCGCCTGCTCGATGCAGCACGGCCAGAAAATCACCCGCCAGCCGAAGGAGCTTCTGGCCAAAGCCGGCTTCGTCGTGCGCGAGCCGCGCGAGGGGCATTTGTGCTGTGGCTCGGCCGGCACTTACAACATTTTGCAATCGGAGATTTCGGCTCAACTGCGTGACCGCAAGGTGAGAAATATCGAGGCGACCGGTGCTGAAATCGTCGCCACCGGCAACATCGGCTGCATCACCCAGATTGCGTCCGCCGCGAAACTGCCGGTGGTGCACACGATAAAGCTGCTCGACTGGGCCTATGGCGGGCCGCAGCCGGAGGGCGTTCCGGACAGCAGGGCAGCCGTTGCGGCGGAGTGATCCACCGGCGCTGCCGGCTTATTCCGCTGCGAGCTTGTCCACCACGCCATAGGTCGCATGGTAGCGCGCGCGCTGCCGGCTGAGCGCCACCATCGTGTTGCGCAAAAGAATCGCCACGGTGATCGGGCCGACGCCGCCCGGCACCGGCGTGATCCAGGACGCCACATGCTTGACGCTCTCGGCGTCGACGTCACCGACGATGCGGCTCTCCCCGTCCGGTCCGATCTCGGAATTGATGCCGATGTCGATGACGGCCGCACCGGGCTTGACCATGTCGGCCTTGATCAGCCGCGGCTTGCCGACGGCGACGAACAGAGCATCGGCACGCCGCGCATGCGCGGCCACCGAGCGCGTCATGTGGTGGCACACCGTCACCGTCGCGCCCTCGCTCATCAGCAGGAAGGCGATCGGCTTGCCGACGATCTCGGAGTGACCGACGATGACGACCTCGAGCCCCTTGAGATCGAGACCGGTTTCCCTGAGCAGTTCGACCGAAGCGGCGGCCGTGCAGGGTGCGAGGTCGAGCTGGTTGTAGACGATGTTGCCGATCGAGGCCGGATGCATGCCCTCGACGTCCTTGAGCGGATGCACCGCCGCTTGCAGCGTCTTGATCGGGATATGCACCGGCACCGGCCGTTGGATGATGATGCCGGTGACGCGCGGATCGGCGTTCAGGCCATGGATCGCCGCTTCGAGTTCGCCGGCGGTGATGTCGGCGGCAAACCGCCTTTCCTCGAAGCCGATACCGGCCAGTGCCGCCTTGGCGCGCTGGTTGCGCACATAGACATCGACTGCAGCCGTGTCGCCGACGGTGATCGATATCAGTTTGGCCGGAAAGCCTTCGGCGGTGGCGATCGCTGCATCCTCGCGCACCGAGGCGATGATGCGTTGGGCGACCGGACCGCCCCGGAGATAGCGGCTGTCGTCGGACAGGGACATTGAGCAAGGCCTTTTGTCTGGAAGCGTTGCAGCCGACATAGCAAAATACAGAGGAGAATGGCAGCGAGAATGCGAACCGCCATGCCGCGGGCGCGACGTACCACCCGATCCTGTCAAACTAAACTATCCTATGGCGTCCCGGAAACAGAAAGGGGGGGGGGGGGGGGGGGGGGGGGCGGGCGGGGGGGGGGCGCGCCCCCCCCCCCCCCCCCCCCCCGGACGGGGGGGGGACACAGAAATTGTAAGAAGAAGCCCCACAAAAAACAACACAAAA
>NZ_JBVVQE010000152.1:0-3986 GCF_055811435.1 Mesorhizobium sp. WSM4837 | reverse complement strand
ACCGTGCTCTCGCTATATTTTTGCTGAGCCGCAACGTGAGTGATCGCCTTATCAATAACGTCCCGGTGTTCGCCGGAGAGATGGGGATAGCGGGTAGCACGGGCGCCACTCGCGACAGGTTCGGCTCGGCGCGGCTCGGCCACGTGCTGCTCAAAGCCCGCTTGCCGGGCCTGGTCCGCAACCGGCAAGAGGTCATGGCGGTCCAAGGAAGAGAGCATCGCGTCTGGGACGGGTTGAGTCCCATGGGAGAAGTCTTTGGGGACGGCGAATGAGACGTTTATGGAGTTCTCGATGGCAGCGGGGGGTGCCTCAGACCTTGCGAAGGGCGCTGCCTCCGCATGCAGCCTTCCGATGTGTTCGGACCATGTCCCTTGAACAGGTACCCCTTCCAATGGCAATTCACCCAACTGCTGCATGGGGGGCTGCATCGGCACG
Organism: Mesorhizobium sp. WSM4837; assembly: GCF_055811435.1. Classification (NCBI taxonomy): domain Bacteria; kingdom Pseudomonadati; phylum Pseudomonadota; class Alphaproteobacteria; order Hyphomicrobiales; family Phyllobacteriaceae; genus Mesorhizobium; species Mesorhizobium sp. WSM4837. The sequence goes on along the minus strand of NZ_JBVVQE010000152.1, from coordinate 3,551 downwards.
CGGCCGCCTGAATTACCGATTTCGCTCAGCGGCTGCTGAATGGCGGTGGCTTGCGGCGTATTCAGGGCCCTCTGCCTCTCCGCTGGCCGCAACAGCGCTGTGTAATGTTCAGTGTTGATGATGACGCCCCCGGTGTTGCTCCTGTCAGGTGTACTCGTCAGCTCGTGCTGGGCCTCGCGCGACTTGCTCAAGTGCTGGTCAAACGGCGCTGGCGCGACTTGTCGGGCTTGCTGCTCTTGCAACACGGCTTGTTGCGACCCGGCTGCTGCAAAAGCTTCCGCGGGGATTGCGGCAAGCTCGTGCGGCAAGCGGCCCTGCCTCAGTCGGTTTTGCAGCGCCTGCCGGTCGGCAACGAGGTCGTCGAGGTGCAGCGGCCGCTGCCGTTCCGGCCACTCTTGGTTCGCCAATCTCTGAACCAGCGCGCGCGTGCCATCCACCACGAAGACGCCGCAATCAACACCGTTGTTCTGCTGCGCCATGACGGGTGTCACCACGGTGGTCGCGTCCAGTCTTGTTGCGAGCTCTAGTGCAGGCGCGTTGTTGTATCCCCGTCCATAGCTCTGATGGATGGAGTCGTAGTGATAGGCGACCGTTCTTTCCGGGTCGCGGCGATCTACGAGCAGCAGCGACCAATGCTCGTTGCGTCCCCCATTCTCCGCCGTAGCCAAAGGATTGCCACTGTTGACCGGCAGGAACACGAAGTCGGCTGCGACGTCGTTTTGATAATAGATGGACAGCACCGTACCTTGCACGTCCCCGTCGTGACGGCGCAGTTGCTGGGAGACCAAGGGATCCACCAGCCGCGTTCGGGCGGCGAGCGCTGGGTGGGCCGCCTGCAGGTACTGCTCCAGCAACTGGTAATCCCTGTGGATATGGGCGTCGTCCAGCAGGTCGGTGGCCCCGAGAACCGCCCCCCGGGGGAGGTTGGCCGAGCCTGACGGAAGCGCTCCGATCCGTGCATCGGAAGAGGTGGTCAGATCGACTAACGGAACACCGCGATAGGTGTCTGACAGCCTCGCGGTCGCTGGCGAGACGGGTCCTGCAGCCCTTGCCGGTACTGCTGCCGCTGCAGCTGCACTCATCGGACCGCGATCGACGAGCCAAAAGTCGTTGCGCTCCTCTGGCCTCTCGGCGGTGTAGCCCTGACCTTTAATCTCGTAGTTCCATTTCGGGTTTTCCGCATCCGGCACGAGGTCATGGCGGTCCAAGAAAGAGAGCATCGCGTCTGGGGCGTGTTGAGTCCCATGGGGAAAGCCTTTGGGCACGGTGAATGAGACGTTTATGGAGTTCTCGTTCGTAGCGGGGGGTGCCTCAGACCTTGCGAAGGGCGCGGCCTCCGCATGCAGCCTTCCGATGTATTCGGACCTTGTCCCTTGAACCGATAGCCCTTCCAATGGCAACTGCTGCCTGGGAGGCTGCATCGGCACGCGGCCGGCTGAATTGCCGATTTCGCTCAGCGGCGGCTGAATGGCGGTGGCTTGCGGCGTATTCAGGGCCCTCTGCCTCTCCGCTGGCCGCAACAGCGCCGTCGAATGTTCATTGTTGATGATGAACCGCTCGGGTGGCAGGAGGTTGCCCCGGTCAAGCGCATCCGGCCAGGGCCGGTGTTGGCTGGCAGCTAACGCTGGCGGGGCGGCGGCCTCAACTCCGGCGTGCCCAGAGCCGGCCGCCGCGAAAGCGTCCGTCACGCTTCCGTCTGACGCGGACTCCGCATCGCGAACCCGTCGCAACGCCCAGCGGAGTTTGCGGCTGCCTGGAAACAACGTCTCGGCGAATTTGATCCGCGAATCATGATCCAGCCCAGAGATCGTCAGGCCCCGACTCTCAAGCTCCTCAGAAAATCTGCGAAGACCACGACCATAGTCAACACGGGTGATTGAGGCCAAGCTGCTGTCACTGGCCACTTGTTCCAAGACATGCGCGTCTGCCTTTGAGGGCACCGGCACTCGCCACGGGACAGTCGCTGAATAGCCCGGCTCATGATACGCACGCAGGACGTTCAACGCCGTCTTTATATTACGGTTTTTCGGAAAGAAACTATCGAGGTGATCGACCAGGGATTGGTGATTTTTTAGATCAGTCGCTTGGCCGCGAGCGCCGAGATCATTCGCCAATCGGCGAAGCGCAGACGAGTATATTCGAAGCGTCTCCGCGCTATGGTGTTGCTGAGCCGCAGCGTGGCCGATCGCCTTATCAATAACGTCTCGGTGTTCGTCGGACAGATGGGGATAGCGGGTAGCACGGGCGCCACTCGCGACAGGTTCGGCTCGGCGCGGCTCGGCCACGTGCTGCTCAAAGCCCGCTTGCCGGGCCTGGTCCGCAACCGGCAAGAGGTCATGGCGGTCCAAGGAAGAGAGCATCGCGTCTGGGACGGGTTGAGTCCCATGGGAGAAGTCTTTGGGGACGGCGAATGAGACGTTTATGGAGTTCTCGATGGCAGCGGGGGGTGCCTCAGACCTTGCGAAGGGCGCTGCCTCCGCATGCAGCCTTCCGATGTGTTCGGACCATGTCCCTTGAACAGGTACCCCTTCCAATGGCAATTCACCCAACTGCTGCATGGGGGGCTGCATCGGCACGCGGCCGCCTGAATTACCGATTTCGCTCAGCGGCTGCTGAATGGCGGTGGCTTGCGGCGTATTCAGGGCCCTCTGCCTCTCCGCTGGCCGCAACAGCGCCGTCGAATGTTCATTGTTGATGATGAACCGCTCGGGTGGCAGGAGGTTGCCCCGGTCAAGCGCATCCGGCCAGGGCCGGTGTTGGCTGGCAGCTAACGCTGGCGGGGCGGCGGCCTCAACTCCGGCGTGCCCAGAGCCGGCCGCTGCGAAAGCGTCCGCCACGATGCTGTTGAGGTCACCCCGTCCAGCGGGCATGCCTGGGTCGCTGAAAAGAGACGAGGCGGCTTGATCATCCTGCCGTCGCTCAAGCCCTTCGCTCAATTGTTCTAGTCGCAGAACCTCTTCTGGATTGGTTGGCGACTCGTCAGCTTGATCGAACAGCCTCCGGGCCTCGGCAAGGTGCTGCTCAAAGCTCGCTTGCCGGGCCTGGCCCGCAACCGGCAAGAGGTCATGGTGGTCCAAGGAAGAGAGCATCGCGTCTGGGGCGGGTTGAGTCCCATGGGAAAAGCCTTTGGGGACGGTGAATGAGACGTTTATGGAGTTCTCGATCGTAGCGGGGGGTGCCTCAGACCTTGCGAAGGGCGCGGCCTCCGCATGCAGCCTTCCGATGTATTCGGACCTTGTCCCTTGAACCGATAGCCCTTCCAATGGCAACTGCTGCCTGGGAGGCTGCATCGGCACGCGGCCGGCTGAATTGCCGATTTCGCTCAGCGGCGGCTGAATGGCGGCGGCTTGCGGCGTATTCAGGGCCCTCTGCCTCTCCGCTGGCCGCAACAGCGCCGTCGAATGTTCATTGTTGATGATGAACCGCTCGGGTGGCAGGAGGTTGCCCCGGTCAAGCGCATCCGGCCAGGGCCGGTGTTGGCTGGCAGCTAACGCTGGCGGGGCGGCGGCCTCAACTCCGGCGTGCCCAGAGCCGGCCGCTGCGAAAGCGTC
>NZ_JBVVQE010000151.1:0-4668 GCF_055811435.1 Mesorhizobium sp. WSM4837 | reverse complement strand
CATCAGCTCGAAACGCTGCATCCCTCACCATTGCCGTCGCAGACAGGGCTCAAGCCGAATACCCCATCTAAACATCTAAGCGCGCGCGATCGCAGAGACATTGGCTGCAGGCAACAACGTCTTGGCGGGGAATGAACGATTTCGTGCAGGCTCAACCGCAGTAGGCTGGCGCACGAGCCGCTGCTTCAAACATGTCTGCAGATGATCCGGATTTGTAGATTCTGGTTCCGAATCGAATCATCAACCCGGACCGGATCAGAAAGGTAGGGCAAAATGGGAGTTTCAGGGTCACGATCTTGATGAACAGCTCACGCTTCCAACGGATCCATTAGATCGATGATGGTGTCGCTGTCCTCCGACACGATGACCAAGCCCTTGCCCGGTGAGATGCCATGAGCTGCGAAAAGAGCGCTCAGGGAATTCTTATCGAACGACCAAGGATCCCGGACAGATCCCTTGCCTTTCTTCTTTCTCCTCGACTCCGCCATTGCACGCTCCTTGTTCCAATCGTTTTCCCGCTCTTTGTCGATGTGGTCAACCGGATAGGTCAAATAGATGGCGCCAACATCGGAACCGCGCGCTTGGAGCAGCATCTGGATGGTCTCGCGCTCTGGATTGCCGTGTTCCCCGTTGCCAGAGAAGACGTAGTGGTCGGCCGTAACCTGTTCGAAGAAACCTTTTTCCATGTTGTTCGCGCTTCCATGGTGCGGAACCTTTAGGACGTCGACGTGCAAAGGCTTCTTACCAAGGAGGCCAACGTCCTTCAGACCCTTGAGGATCTTGTCACCGCGGGCGTCCCCAGTAAGAAGCATCTTTTTCTTTTTTGCCTGGACCAGGACGACGATACTCGACAGATTGGCGACCGAAGGGTCGACGTAAGCCGCGAGTTCGGCAGCACCGGACTTATTTTTCTTTGCCTTTTCCTCCAGCCAGTCGCGATGTTTCTTTCTTAACGCATCGATCTCCGGCTTTTGGGGCCCAACTACGGTCAACGTCAGTCCCCGTAGCAGCGGGATGGGCTCCGATGTCTCGGACGCGCAGATCAGGGCCCCCTCGAATTCGGCGTTCACCGGCCATTCCAGTTTGTTGGCATCGCTTCTGAGACGGTCTCCCTGCGCTATGCTGGCCAGAATCTGAAGGCCGCTATGTAGATTTTCCATGCGGTCTTCGTCGTTCTCATGGATGTGGTCCTCGATCTCTTCGATCTGCTCGTCAGAGAGTTGATCTCCGGACCCGGCACTTGCACCTCCGAATTGGCTGAAGACTGTGAGAGGGTGCTGAACGGAGTCTTCGACGATGTTTTCAAAGCTGTTGTGCCAGAGACTGGCGACGCGGACCAACCGTTTACTCTCATCTGCTTTTACATCGTGGGCGGCTAGTTCAAGCAGACCTTGAATGTGATCGTCATCCACGTGACTAACCATCATTATGTCGATCGTCAGTGGCTGGCCCCTTTTCCCCGCGAGCCTGACTAGGCGAGGCCGCAGATGAGGTTCGAAGACGTTCTTCGGTCCTCCGTCGATCACGAACAGGCCGGGGTCATCTTTATTCCCGTGGTGCAGGAGAAGACAATCTCCCTTGCGCCCTCGTCTAACTTCAAGACTGAAAATCATCGTGGGCCTCCTCAAAGTTTCTGGAATGCCCTAAGCACGTCAAGCATACCATTGCCTTGGAAAGCGCGTTCACGGCCGAGATCGGTCGCGCTTTCGCACAATACTTGCTTGATCCTGCCTGGACGCCCGACGAGTTCGTTGTATCTGGCGAGCAGGAGCGCGGCCGCGCCGCTCACATGCGGCGCGGCCATACTGGTCCCATCAAGCTCTCCCCAATTCCCGTCGCAAAACGTGGAGGTTATCCGTTCGCCCGGAGCAACTAGATCAGGCTTGGAGCGCCCGTCGCCCGTCGGGCCACGGCTGGAAAAAAAGCTGACGCCGTAGGTATGCGGCGATGTCCGGTGGGTGGAACCGACGGTTATGACGCTCTCGGCATTACCTGGGTCAGTAATGCTCAAGGCCGTATAACTGTCGAAGGCTCCCTCTTTGGTGGTGAAGCTTTGGTAGCCCCTATTTCCAGCGGCTGCCACCACGACCACTCCGCTTTCGACAAGCCGTTCGCATTCGTCGCAGACTGGCGTCCTTCCGCAAGCGTAATCGCGCACATCGTGGGGAATGGACAGACTCAGATTGGCCCCGTGAATCCTGGTGGTGCGGCTCATCGAGTTTAGGTATCGTATAAACTCCAGCGCTGCGATCACGCCGAATTCCATGCTTTCCAGGTCTTCGGACAGTACCCTGAAATCGTAGAGCTTTATGTCCGGACACATTCCCTCCGCCGATACTCCTTTTCCTTCCGGCTCCTCAACTTTATTAGCGCCAATGATTCCGGCTACGTGCGTTCCATGGTCGTTGACAGGACGTGCGTCCACCTTGATCTCGATGAAGGGAAGTATAAGCTCCCCTCGCCGAGGAATCTCTTTCGCGAGATCCTCCGACAACTGTTTCAGGTTCTTCTGAGCGACCGCAGCAGAGGGTGGATTCTTGAGCTGCATCCCGCCCATGATCTGGTCCAGGCGGGCATGGCGTTGCTTTTTACTGCCGACGGAGAAAATGCGGCGGTTGTCCAGGCTCACGATGCGGCGGAAGCGGCTGAAATCATAGCTGGCGTGAACCCGCGACTGTTTCGCGTGGTCCAGGAAGGCAGGGTGACTGCCATGTATGCCGGAGTCCACGACGGCCCAGGCAATGTGCGATGTCTCGACTTTGAACAACCCGTGGACGGCGTCCGCCTTCACGGAAGCCACCGACCTGTCGAGCGCCATCGAGATCGGTCTGTTGATGGATATCTCGTGAACAAGTGCGTACGGAAGTTTGTCGCGAATGTAGTAAAAGTCTTCGATCATGTCGAATGTGCGCTGCAGGCTCCTTGCGATGTCGTCCACAGCTGCAGCGATCGCCTGCGCGACTTTCTCGTCGTATGGTCGTTCATCGACTTGCTGAGTCGGCGCATCCTTCGCCCACAATATGATCCCCGCCAGAACGATATACCGCTCTAGCGCTGAGAACGACGCGTATTGGCGTTTTACCGATTGGGGAGACAACCAGCCAGACAAGGCGTCGCTGACTTGCTTGACTTTCTCGACAGTGGCTCCGGGTCGCGAGTTCAGCTGATGCATCACATCGGATGTCCAGAACCTGTTCCACCATCCCGTCAGCGGCACGACGACCCTGAGCACCTCCCAGAAGTAAAGCCGCGCCGCCACAATTCCTTGCAGCGCGGCTATTTCCGCGGGGTCCGCCGGCGTCTTTTGCATGTTACGATAAATGTAAAGGACCTCGTCTATTTCCGTGGCGACATAGCTCGCCGGATAGTTCCTGTGAGGGGTCAACAGCACTTCCTGAGGCGACGCGGGGTCCGCGGCATAAGCGATCCAGACATCCGCCAGGATGGGCGAGTTCTGAAGCTGACGCCTGTCGCCGATCGGACCCAGCAAGACGTGCTCGACCAAGCTGCGCGGAATGGAGAGTGGCATCGCTCAGACTCCTGTACGGTGATATGGAAAACCTGCAGGAGGGGGGAGGTCATTGTTGACGTGCCGCCTCAGTGCCGCGTCGGACACGCCGTAGCCCCAATTTATCAATCGCTGCTGAAGCTCTCCGGACATCGCCGCAAGCCGCGTGGGCGTCTCAGCAAGCGCCATCGTCCGTCCATGTGGGCACGGCAGAGCGTCAGGCGCACCGTAGTTCGATATGTCGGATCGAATTCCCCAATACGCGCCGTCGCGATGTATCGCGTCAGAATGCGCGGCTTTATAAGAAGCGATCAATTGACGCTTGCGTTGGGCCCGGACTTGATTATCGACAAGGTCCAGTACTCTGCGGGAATGCCGGGCCCAGTCGGATGCTGGCGCGCTTTCGGCGGCCATTTTTCCGCCGCCATCGCTGACAAGTACCGTTGCATAGCGCTTCCACACGGTCTCGAGCCCGAGATTGTCGTAAACACCACCATCGGAGAGAACGGCTTTCTTAGTGTAAGATTCGTTTTGCAGAAAACTGCCGCTACCGGGAGTGAATGCGCTTGGATCGAGGTCCAATTGGACGGGCGACAGGAATGGCGGGAAAGCCGAGGACGCAGTTACGGCTTTGGCGATTGACGCTCGGGGCTTTACGATCTCACCGACCAAATAGTCCCTCATGTAGGCTTCCTGAATCTCCAAAGCGCTCCTGACTGCACGTTTGTGGCATTGATCACGAAAACCGGATTGTCCGGGAGATCCTGAAGAGTAGCTTTTCCGAACAGATGTTTTCATAGGCCGCCGTCACCTTGTCCGATATGCGGCCGGGCAGGACGAGGCCTCGCAATATGGAGCCCACATAGATAGTAGTGGACGCGACCTCGCGCAAAGGCTTCACGAAAGTCTTCTCGAGTTCCGTGCCGATTCTATCCCAGTTCAGCGCAGCACGCCAGCGGTGATGGACCTCCGGATACGCTGGAAACTCTCTTCAACTGCGGCAAAACACCCGTTTCATGAAGCCGCCAGACCGCGCCCACGTGAAAAAGCATGGCTCGATATCCACCTCCGGAGAGGCAGAGGGGTGATGTCACGTTGTCAGCGGCTTAACGGTTGTCGGATAATGGGTTGGGATGAACAGTCCGGCCGTAAGCTACAAG
>NZ_JBVVQE010000150.1:0-4809 GCF_055811435.1 Mesorhizobium sp. WSM4837 | reverse complement strand
CTAGCCGCTGGCCGCTTTGGATTTAGCCAGCGACGAAGCGGACATTCGTGCTGGGCAGGCGAACCGCTTCGGCGGCAACGCGAGCGGACAGATGACGCGCCTAAATGGCGCAGAAGGCGTTCGAGGGTATCGCTCAAGTCCCGGCCCGGCGGCGGGTGCCACAAATGTCGCCGACGCGGTGCGGCAGGCGGTCACCTATCCTACATCGTCTTGTCTCTGCGTACCAAGCGGCTGGTCGCAAGGAGGCCTGACGGACGGATGGTGGAGTTCGTCGCTCCGTGACTGCGCCACTTTGGAAATCGCTAGGCGACCGCTGGGCGACTTGAACGAATTTGCCCCTGATCGGCTGGAGAATAGGATGCGCCGAAGGCGCTCCGTCCCTATGTTGTCGGCACATCGAGAGCCGGCTATGGACGATGCGGACAGGGGGGAATACGAATGTCGGACATCTTTGATGAGTTCATTCAGCTGGACCGGACCTTCCACGACCTCGGCCTGAGCGAGGAGGAAGGCAAGGATGCCGAGCTGTTCCGGCTGATGCGCCGCGACAAGCTCACGCAGTGGTCCGACCTCCTGGAGGAATCGCGCGTCGTCCTCTTGTCTGAGGCGGGATCGGGAAAGACCGAAGAGATCCGGCACGTGTGCCGCGACCTCCGGCTGCGCGGGAAGTACGCCTTCTTCCTGCGCATCGAGCACCTAGCACAGGACTTCGATGCGTCCTTCGAGGAGGGAACGCCCGAGGAGTTCGATGACTGGGTCGCGTCCGGTGAGGACGGCTGGCTCCTCCTCGATTCCGTCGACGAAGCCAGGCTGAAGGATCCCAAGGACTTCGAGCGCGCGATCAGGAGGATCGGCCGCAAGCTGCGCGGCGCTCTGCAGCGCGCGCACATCGTCATCACGAGCAGGGGCGAAGCTTGGCGGCCGAAGACAGATCTCCTCCTCTGCGAGACGAACCTGCCATGGACTCCACCGGCAAGCGCGCCCGAAGTCGACCAGGATTCGGACGAAGCCTTCACGACCACCGGCGGCGTTGGCTCCAAGCGGCGGAAGTCCATCTTCCGTATGGTCGCGCTCGACGATCTCGCCGGCGAGCAGGTCGATCGCTTCGCAGGGGCCAAGGGCGTCACCGACATAGCCGCTTTCAGAAAGGCGCTGGACCGCGCGGAGGCGTGGTCGTTCACTACCCGTCCGCTCGATCTTGCCGAGACTGTCGAGTTCTGGCTCGCGAACGACCGCGTCGGCTCGCGTCTCGAACTGCTGCGCGCCAGCATCGACAAGCGCCTGGACGAGCGCGACCAGGACCGCGCCGATGCTAATCCGATTTCGAAGGAGCGTGTCCGCGAGGGTGCGCGTCTTGTCGCCGCGGCCTCCACCCTGGCGAAAAAGTCGGCGGTCCGCGTCCCCGACGGCCAGAAGAACGACCGCGGGCTCGATATCAAGCAGGTGCTCACCGACTGGGACGACGCCGACTGCCGCACGCTTCTCACCAGGCCGATCTTCGACGAGGGCATCTACGGCACGGTGCGGTTTCACCACCGGTCGGTCCGGGAGTTCCTAACCGCCGAGTGGCTCCATTCGCTTCTCGTCGACGAAGGATCGCGCGCACGCGTCGAGAACCTGTTCTTCCGGCGGCAATACGGCGTCGAGGTCGTAGTCCCGACGATGCGGCCGGTCCTGCCGTGGCTAGCGATCCTGGATCAGCGGATCCTCGACCGCGTCATGCGCCTCGCCCCCGAGGTCCTGTTCGAAGGGGGCGACCCCGCCCAGCTGCCGCTGGAGACGCGGATCCAAATCCTGCGGGAGTCCTGCGAGCAGCTGGCCCAACCCGCCCATGGCCGCAGCATCACCGAATACTCGGCGGTACAGCGCTTCACGAATCCGGATCTCGCTGACGTGATCCGCGAGCTCCTCGACAAGCACAAGGACGATGACGACATCGTCTGGTTCCTGCTGCGGATGGTCCACCAGGGCGGGATCGCGGCGCTCGCCGACAAGGCCAAGCACTTCGCCCTCACCTCTCGATCGAAATACACGCGCATCGCCGCCATCCGTGCCGTGATCGAGGTGGGGTCTCCGCAGGACATCGCCGAGGTCCGCAAGGCGTTTGTCGCGGAAGCTCCTACGCTCCGGCGGAGCTGGCTGGGCGAGCTTCTCGACGGGCTCGGCCAGACGCCGGCCGACGTGGTGTGGCTCCTCTCCGCCCTAGCGCTCGCGGCGCCCAAGAAGCGATTCGAGACCGATCCGCTCTCCGACGCGCTCGCCAGCTACGTGGCGGCGCTTCCGCCGGCCCTGCTTGCCGCACTCCTCGATGGGGTCGGCAAGCTACTGAATCGAAAGCCGGTCATCGAGCAGCGCCACTGCGAGATCTCCAAGCGATACAGCTGGCTCGGGCAGACCGCCGGCCAGGTCCTCATGCGAATGATCCGGGGCCGCAACCCGGCGACGCTGAAGAAGCTGCCTCTGTCGATCCTGCGGAAACTCCCTATAGCCGAGGACTACGGGCGTGGCCTCTTCGAGGAGGTTCGCAACGAGCTGCCGCAACTGGTCCGCGAGTGGCCCCAAATCAATCGAGCGCTGTTCTGGAACTGCGTGGCCGAGGAGCGGGCACGCCGGAAGCGCAAGAACGGCGAACGCCTGACAGACTACTGGCATGTGTCGATCTTCGGCGCCTATTGGGCCTTCGACGGCTCCGATTTCGACTACATCATTGAGCAGATTGCCGGTCGGCCGCTCACGGACGACAAGCTCGTGGCGCTCACGCTCGCGGTTTCACTCTATCAGCAGAACGGCCGACCGCGTGCATGGCGGGAACGCTTAAAGACGGCGGCGACGATCGATCCCGAAGTCGAGACCGAACTCGATAAGCTGCTCAACCCACCGAAGGGGGCCGCCGCCAAATTCAAGCGGCAGCAGGCCGCCTGGAAGCGTCGATCCGACAGGGAGGCTGCGAAGGAGGCCAAGGCGAAGGAGCGGGCCAAGAAGATCCTGGCGAGCCGCGTCGCTACCATCCGCGACTTCGGCAAGCCAGGCAAGGTCTCCAATGACCAGTACTATCTCCACGAGCAGATGCGGAGTGGCGATAGCCAGCATAACTGGTGGACCGCCGGGAACTGGCGTGCTCTGATCGCGACGTTCGGCGAGGACGTAGCGCGCGCGTTCCGCGATAGCACCGTCGGCTACTGGCGCCAGAATAGGCCGCAGCTTCGCTCGGAAGGCGCGGCCGCCAACAGCACGCCGTTCACGACGATCTTCGGGCTCACCGGCCTCTCCATCGAGGCACGGGAGACCGACGGCTGGCCGTTGGCCCTAAACGCGACCGAGGCGGAGATCGCGACCCGATACGCCCTGCAGGAGCTGAACGGCTTCCCGCCATGGCTGCCCCAGCTGCACAAGGCGTTCCCGTCCCAGGTTCTCGACGTCATTCTCAGGGAGATCAGGCACGAGCTCTCGACCGAGATGCCCGAGGGCGAGAGAAATTATGCGCTCTACGACGTCAGCTGGCACGGCGACTGGATATGGGACCAGATCGCGCCGGCGCTGCTGCCCGAGTTACGCGCCAAGCGGGTCGACACCAGGAACCTCAACTACCTCCTGGCCATCATCAACCGCTCCTCGGTCGACGACGGTACCATCGCCGCGATCGCGTCGCGGAAGGCCAACGCCACGCGCAACCTCACCTTCTCTCCGATCTGGTTCGCCACCTGGGTCGGCGTCGATCCCGATGCGGCGATCCCCGCGCTCGCGGCCCGCTTCGCCGGCATGGACGATCCTGCCGAGCAGACCAAGCTGGCCCTCACCTTCATCGTCGCCCTTCTCGACGGCCGCTCCCAGGAGGGCCGCGCGCGGCAGGCCTTCCGCACGGTCGAGCACATGAAGTCGCTTTACCTGCTGATCGCTCGGTACATCCGGCAGAAGGACGACATCCAGCGTGCCGGCAAAGGCGTCTACTCGCCCGGCTTGCGTGACGACGCCCAGGATGCGCGAAACGCCCTCATCGCCTTCATCCGCGAGACGCCCGGCAAGCCGGCCTTCCTCGCCCTGCTCGAGATGGCGCGTGCCCACCCCGACCAAGAGAGCAGGCCTTGGATGGGCTTTCACGCGAAATCCAAGGCGGCCGCCGACGCTGACATCGACGCGTGGACGCCTTCGCAGGTGCGGGAGTTCGGTAAGTCGCTGGTGGCGACGCCTGCCAACCACCGCGAGCTCTGGTATCACGCCATCGACAAGCTGGACGCGCTGAAGCACGATCTCGAGAACGGCGACTCCTCGATAGCGTCGATCCTTCAGGCCGTGGATCAGGAGACCGAGTTCAGGAAGTTCATTGGCGGATGGTGCCGCGACCGCGCGGCAGGTCGCTACGTTGTCCCGCAGGAGGAGGAGCTCGCCGACGCCAAGCGCCCAGATCTGCGGTTCTTCGGCGTGGGCTTCGACGCCCCCGTGCCGACCGAGCTTAAGCTCGCCGACAAGTGGACCGGTCCACATCTCTTCGAGCGTCTGGAAATCCAGCTATGCGGGGACTATCTCCGCGATGTCCGCTCTAGCCGCGGGGTCTTTCTCCTCGTTTACCTTGGAACGAAGTCGTACTGGGACTTGCCGAACGGAAGGCGCGCTGACACCTTCGAACTGCTGATCGACGAGCTTCAGCGTCACTGGACGCTAATCTCCAACGACTATCCCGGCGTCGAGGACATCCGGGTCGTTGGCATCGACTTGACCCGACGGGGCATCGACGCCAAGGCTGGGAAGGCTGCCAAGACCACCAAGAAGGCGAGAAAGGCGGCCACGGCCGAAGGGAAGCTGCTTAAGACT
>NZ_JBVVQE010000149.1:0-4935 GCF_055811435.1 Mesorhizobium sp. WSM4837 | reverse complement strand
TCGCGTATCTGTGCCGGAAGCTCGTCATATGTGAGGCTAGCGACCGCATCGGCGACGTCTTGTGTCAGGGACATGTTTTTAACCGCAGTGGTAAACACAAAGTCAAACCAAGGCCGGCCCGCTTGTCGGGGCCGGCGGCCCCCTTCCCTGGAAGGGTGCCTATTTCTGGATCCAAGCGTTCCAGCGGTCGATCAGCATCGCTTTGTTGGCGTTGATCCACTCGGCGTCCGGAACCACCATATCGGAACTGATTTGCTCGGCGGACGGTATGTTGGCGCGCACTTCCGCCGTCATGTATTGAAGCGCATCCGTGCTCGGAGGAGTACAGGCCAAGGCCTCGCAAATTTTCCCCTGGATCTCGGGCGAATCCAGGAAGAATTTCAGCATCTCAAGTGCTTCCGTTTTGTGGGGGGCGCGCTTCACAACGGCGTAGCGGTCACCCACCAAAAGCGCGCCGTCATATGACCAGGCGATGCGCTGCCCTTCATTCTTGAGGGCCATGGTGCGGGTCATCCAAATGAAGCCGGCATCATATTCTCCATTGCGGAATCCCTGGGTCGTCTGGTCACCCGTCGTCCACCACAGGCTGATGTTTGGTTTCAACTCATCGAGCTTCTTGAAGGCGCGATCGATGTCCATCGGATAGAGGTCCTTGATAGCAACACCGTCGGCCACGAGTGCCACGGTCAATTGCCGCCAGGCGTCCGACTGGGCGGGCATGGCACGCGCGCCGGGGAAGTGCTTCGTGTCCCAGAATTCGTGCCAGTTCGTGGGGCCGCCATTGGGGAAATGTTCCTTGTTGTAAGTCAGAAGCGTAGCTCCGCGGCCGAAGAGAACGCCTGACGATTTGCAAGAGCCGGACGGCAGATCACCGCGGTTGCTGAATTGGGCGCAGAAGTCTGAAATGTCATCTGCCCTAGCCAATTGGTCCGGCGCCTCCGCGTCCATTTCGCCTTCGATGAAGATATCCCAAGTGACGTTGTCGGACGCGATCATGGCCTGCACCTGCGCACGCCGTTCGGCGGTGTTGCCGGACGGGACGACGACGACTTTGATGCCGGTGGCCTTTTCGAAGGGGACGAGCCAGTTCTCGCGAATGACTTTCTCATAGGCGCCGCCGTTGGACGCTAGGACGACCTGGCGGTCCTGCGCCATTGCCGGGGCCGCAGACGCGGTCAGCGACAGTGCCGCGAGTCCATAAAGGCCAATCAAGAATTGCGTTGTCATTTTCGTTTCTCCAGCCGGGGGTGAGATCGTTGATACAGGGTGGGATCACGGATCGTCCGGATCGAGACGGCGACGATGATCGTGGAGACGACCGCAATGACAGTTACCCTCGACCAGCTTCCTGGTTATCGTACCCTGAGGTCCATGTCGATGATGTGCAAGCGGCATCAGCCGATCTCCGGGATGAGCTTCCGGCCAAGCGGCCGAACGGGAGCTGAAATCCGTCCCCGCGCCGCCTTGTTCGGGCGATTCGGAGGAATTGGCCGAACACCCGGATCCTGATTCCGGGCCGACATCCATTTGCAACAGTCCCCAGGTCACCGACTGGTGCCGCACAACGATGTCGACTTCATCTTCGGCGTGGCGCTTCAAACCGTGCCGTTGTGCTGGATTCCAGATCCACGACATGCTTGCGCAGGATCGTAGTGGCCGTCGGCAAAGACGGGCAAGCTCCGCCTCTTCAACGAGTTCTTTGATGGCGCCGCCAGTTGGAACCGCGTCGAGCACGTCATCGCCCGCGTCGAGGTCGGAGCCCAGGGGACGCATACCGCTAAAAGCTCCTGCGCTTTGTTTAGCGCTTTGCAACGCTCTGTAGTGATGTGCGATCTTGAAAGTTCGGGAAGAAGATTTGGCCATGCGAGCCCAACTCCGTATCGGATGTCCTTTGCTGTTGTTACGCGTGTTCTGCCTTCTCAGACCGTGAGGCTCACGTTGTAATCGGTCAGGAAATCCTGAAGGGTCAGGATATGCTCCACTCCCCTGAGGTTGTCGTTCGCGTTGAGCAACGCGCGGGAGCCGTCGACGGACAGCAGCGGTGCCACTGCCGCATTGCGGTCATTCAGCACCGCGGTGAACCGGGCGCGCAGCATTCTGTCGTAGGTCGGATCTTGGATAGACGGATACGCACTCTTGACTCGCTGCACCACCGACTGCGGCAGCAGCTCCGCGATGGCGGCCCGCAGCAGGCTCTTCTCGCGCCCGTCGAAAGTCTTGTGGGACCATGGGGTGCCGAACACGTACTCAACGAGGCGGTGGTCGCAGTAGGGGACCCGCACCTCGAGACCCAAAGCCATGCTCAGCCGGTCCTTGCGGTCGAGCAGCGGCGGCAGGTAACGCGTGAGGAAGAGATAGCAGACCTCGCGCATGCGACGCTCGTGCGGATCGGCCGAGGCCGGACCGGTCAGGACGGGTACTTCCGCAAGTGCCCTGTGGTACTGATCGGCGAGGTAGTCGGGGAGATCGAGTTTCTCGACGAGCCCGGGATCTAGTGATTGCAGTGCGATGCCGTCGCTGATTTCGAACCAGGGAAACCTGTCGGCCTGAACGCGGGCGGGATCGTTGAAAAACCTGTAGCCGCCAAAAAGCTCGTCGGCGGCCTCCCCGGACAGGGCCACCGTCGAACGTTGCCTGACCGCCCGGAACAGAAGGTAGAGCGAGCTATCAAAGTCGCCCATGGTCAACGGCAGGTCGCGGGCGTGGAGGGTGGCGGCCCGCACGTTCGGGTCCATCAGTTCGTCCGCAGATAACGTGATGTCCGTGTGGTCTGTACCAACGAACTTCGCGACATCCTGCACGTACGGCCCGTCAGGTGTGGCGCACCCCGGGCCGGGGGTAAAGTTGTCGGTATAGCCGACGAAGTCGAGGGCGAAGGACCGAATACGTTCGTCGCTGAAGCGCGCGGCTAGTGCGGTCATGGCCGAGGAATCAAGCCCGCCCGACAAGAGCGTGCACAACGGCACATCGGCGATGAGCTGCCGCTGGATCGTGTCCTCGAGCAACTCGCGGACGCGCCGAACGGTGGTAGGCACGTCGTCGGTGTGCCCGCTGTCGGTGAGCTGCCAATAGCTCATCTGCTGGACGCCTTCGCGGGTCACGCGGACGATGTGGCCGGGCGGTACCTCACGCATGCCGCGGAAGACGGTGCTGTACGGGTCGGCGAAGTAGCACAGCGTGCGACGTAGCCCCTCGGCGTCCATGGCCCGTTCCGCGAGACTATTGGCGAGAATCGCCTTTGGCTCGGAGCCAAACAACACTCCGTGCTCGGTGGGGTAGTAGTAAAGTGGCTTGATGCCGAGCCGGTCGCGTATGAGAAGCAGTTCGCGCTTGGCGGTGTCCCAGAGTGCGTAGGCGAACATGCCGTTGAGTTCGCTCACGGCCTTGCGGGGGTCGTCGTTGCCCCACTCGCGGTGGGCGTGCAGCACCACCTCGGTGTCGCTGCTCGTGTCAAACCGATGGCCCAAGGCGACGAGCCGGTGACGCAGCTCGCGGTAGTTGTAAGTCTCCCCCGTGTAAACGAGCGCCAACGTAGGTCGGCCGTCCTCCTGGAGCGTCATCGGCTGGCGGCCGCCCTGGATATCGATGATCGCCAGGCGGCGGTGTCCCAGCGCCGCAGGCCCGTCGATCCAGATCCCCTCGTCGTCTGGACCACGATAGGCCATGCTGGCCGTCATGTCGGCAAGATCCCCTCGCGCGTCGGGACTTCCAAAGTCACGATCGAAATCAATCCATCCACAGATGCCGCACATATTTTGGCTCCTTGCCTTCGGTAACTGTTGCGCAACTTCGGGCATCCGAACACCGCACCCCCCGGCGACCGCGCGATATCCTTTTGGCGTCTCATTGGCTCAACCTGGGCCGAGCGCGGCGAAGTCACGTGGCCCAAAGCCTGCAAGATGCTCAATCCAAGCCTTGTAACGGTCCTTCGCCAGTTTCGCGCCGACATCATCCCCTCTGAGCAATATTGCAGCTGTTTGAGTACCCGTGCGCCAAAAGACCGATCTGTTTTGCTGCGGCCTTCCGGCGAGGGAGACTCAAAAGTCATGCCAATTGCACCCAGGAAGCCTCAGAAAAAATCTTCTGCATGCGAACCAATGGCTTGCATGAGAGTGAAGACGTGACTCAGACCGAACACCACCGTGTCGCGGACTCGACAAACCCGACCATGGTTGTCGGTTGACCGGCATTTTGCCAGGTATCGCTGACAGGATTGCTCCGCACCGCAAGCGCGGAATTCACGCCTAGAGCACGTCCGGTTTAGTCCGGGTCATAGCCTGCGGCGTTGAAGTAATTCTGGCATTCGGCTGGGTGAAGAGGTCGACGAGCGACCCGACGGACGGTCAACAGGACTGTGATTGTCCTCTCGGCTTTGGCGCGCATACGAGCCTTGAGTTTTGAGAAGGCGTTTTCGATTGATGGTGTTGTCTTGTCTTATGACTTTCCAGGCCGTTCGGTCCAGTAAGAGATGCCCTATCCGGGATGGCCATCCCGAATCGGGCGGGAGGGGATGGATCGGAGTTGTATAGGTAGTTGAGGACCGTCGATTAGTGTGATCACCCCTTTCTGGGCCCGGATCACAAGAATAGGACAGCGGAAAAGATGAGCGAGACCCTACCACAAACCATCGGCATCGATATCTCAAAAGCAACACTCGATGCTCATGCCTATCCTGCAAGCAGCAACGAGCAGTTTGCCAATACTGCCAGCGGCCATACAGCCTTATTTGCACGGCTGGGGCGATGGTCAGTCGACGCGTGGTATATGAGGCGACTGGTGCTTACCACCAGGAACTCGAGCAAGCTCTGGCTGATCTGCCTTGCGTCAAGCTCAATCCCGCTCGTGCGCGACGCTTTGCCTATAGCGCGACGATCAGGATGAGACGCGCGCGACAATCTGGATGAGACTCTCAGAGCGCGGTCACGGGCAAATTAT
>NZ_JBVVQE010000148.1:0-5001 GCF_055811435.1 Mesorhizobium sp. WSM4837 | reverse complement strand
CCCCCCGCCCCTCGCCCCCCGACACCCCACGTCCCACAAACTCCGGGCGGCCCCCGCCCCCCAACCCACCCCCCCCCGCGGGGGGGGGGGGGGGGGGCCCCGGCCCCACCAATTTTTGTTTGAGCATCAGATTTTTCGCAAACCGGTTCCCACTTCTTGGGTCCGATGCTCTCGAGCAGCAGGAGACGATCGTGTCGCGCATTGGAATCCACTCTTTCGTCTGGTCGGCGAGCTCGGCGCAAGACGACCTCGAACGGACGCTGGCCAACACCAGGGAGGCGGGCTTCGACCTGATCGAATTCTCCTATCTTGACCCTGCCAATGTCGATGTTGGCGGGCTGGCCAAGCGCATCGCCGACCTCGATCTCGGCGTGGCGATCAGCATCGGGCTGCCGCCCGACGGCGACATTTCAAGCGCCGACAAGGCGATTGCCGCGCACGGCGTCGAAGTCCTCAATGACACGATCGCGCTCACCCGCGATCTCGGCGGCCGGAAGGTCGCCGGCATCCTCAGCACCAGCCATGGATTGCAGACTGAGGCGCCGACGCGCGATCAATGGAACCGCAGTGCCGCCACGCTTGCCAAGGTCGCGGAGACCGCCAAGGCCGCCGGCGTCACGCTCAACCTCGAGATCGTCAATCGCTTCGAGAGCAATCTGCTCAACACCGCGGCGCAAGGGTTGGCCTTCATCGAGGACACCGGTTCCGACAACATTTTTCTGCATCTCGATACGTTCCATATGAACATCGAGGAGGCCGATGTCGGGTTGGCCATCCGCCACGCCGCCAAAAAGATCGGCTATGTCCATATCGGTGAGAGCCATCGCGGCTTCCTCGGCACCGGCAACATCGACTTTGCCGCGATCTTCGATGCGCTGACCGCAATCGGCTATGGCGACGACCTCAGCTTCGAATCCTTCTCGTCGGAGATCGTCGACGAGAACCTGTCGAAGAAAACCGCCATCTGGCGCAATCTGTGGACCGACAATATGGAGCTGGCCCGGCATGCGCGCCGCTTCATCGCCATCGGGCTGGAGACGGCGCAGCGCAAGGCCGAGCTTGTTGCGTCAAGCCATCAGCCTTAGGCTTCCGGTTGCGATCCTCAGGCCAGCTCAAAACGTTCCACCGCGCGCATGATGCCACGCAGCTCGGCCAGGCCTTTCAGGCGGCCGATCAAAGAATAGCCGGGGTTGATCCTGGTCTTGCCGATATCGTCGGCGAGCAGATGGCCATGATCGGGTCGCATGGGAATCCGCCAATCAGCGCGACCTTCCCTTCGGCGGCGCGTCTCTTCGTGCATCAAAGCGAGGATGACATGCGCCATGTCGGTGCCGCCCTCCAGATGCTCGGCTTCATGGAAGGAGCCGTCATCCTCGATGGTTACATTGCGCAGATGGGCGAAATGGATCCGGTCGGCGAACTCCTTGACCATGCCGACAATGTCGTTGTCTGCGCGCGTACCGTAGGAGCCGGTGCAGAATGTCAGGCCGTTGGCCGGGCTGTCGACGGCGTTGAGGATGAAACGCGCGTCCTCGGCGGTCGAAACGATCCGTGGGAGGCCATAGAGCGAGAATGGCGGGTCGTCGGGATGGATGCACATGCGCACCCCCTCCTGCTCGGCCACCGGAATGATGTCGCGCAAAAACCAGGCAAGATTGTCGCGCAGCTCCTTCGGCCCGATCGAGTCATATTCCGCCAATGCCTCACGAAAACTATCCCGGTTGTAGCTGCGCTCGGTTGCCGGCAGGCCGGCAATGAGATTGCGCTCGATCCTGTCGATCTGCTCTTCGCTCAATTCCTTCAGTCGCGATACCGCTTCCGCGATACGTGCCGCGCTGTAGCCGAATTCGGCATTCCTGCGCTTCAGGACGAACAGGTCGTAGGCGGCAAAATCGATCGCATCGAACCGCAGTGCGTAGCCCGTCGTTGGAAGCCGATAGGCAAGGTCGGTGCGGGTCCAGTCGACCACCGGCATGAAGTTATAGCAGATCGTCGCAATGCCAGCCTTGGCGAGCGCACGGATCGTGTCCTTGTACCAGCCGACATAGCGAAGCCGTTCCGCCGAGCCGATCTTGATCGAATTGTGGACGGGAATGCTCTCCACAACCGACCAGGTCAGCCCTTCGGCCTCGATGACCCGCTTGCGCTCCAAAATGTCCGTCAAAGGCCAGGCGCGGCCGTCATAGATATTATGCAGGGCGGATACGACGCCCGTGGCTCCGGCCTGCTTGACATGATCGAGCGTCACCGGGTCGTCAGGGCCATACCAGCGCCAGCATTGTTCCATCGAGGCTTTCCTTTGCGATAAAACGGAACCGTATTGTTGGGCCACAATGGAAGTCAAATTAAAGGAGTTTGCGCAATGAAGGATTTCGAGGGCAAGATCGCTCTGGTGACGGGGACGACCGGGATCGGCCTGACAACCGCCAGACGTCTTGCGGCGGGCGGGGCGGCGATCATCGCCTGCGGCATCGACCGCGCGGCCAACACGGCGATGAGAGCGGAACTGGGCAGCTCCGGCGCCGAGGCGCTGGTCGTGGCCGTCGACGTCTCCGTGCCGGATCAGGTCCGCGACGCGGTCGCAGCCGGTGTTGAACGGTTCGGGGGCCTCGATATCATCGTCAATTCCGCGGCGGTCCATCCGTATGGCACCGCTGTTAGCACCGATTTCGACATCTGGAACCGGGCGATGTCCGTCAATGTCGGCTCGATCTACCTGACCGCGCATTTCGGTATTCCGGAAATGATCAGGCGAGGCGGCGGCGCCATCGTCAACGTGGCTTCGGTGCAAGGTTTCGCCTGCCAGCAGAACGTCGCCGCCTATGCCACGACCAAGGGCGCCATCCACACATTGACGCGCGCTCTGGCGCTCGATCACGCGCGCTCCGGCATTCGCGTCAATTCCGTCAGCCCGGGCTCGATCCGCACCCCGATCCTGGAAAAAGCGGCGCGCGGCGAAAACGGCACCGACGCCGATGTCGAGGCCGCCTACAGGCGCTTCGGCGAAGCGCACCCCATCGGGCGCATCGGCGAGCCGGAGGAAGTGGCGGAACTCATCGCCTTTCTGTGTTCGTCGAAAGCCGGGTTCTGCACCGGCGCGGACTACAGGATCGATGGCGGCCTGACTGCCGGCATCGGCGTGAAGTAGAACGGGAAGATCGGTCTCGGCTTTACGGGAGACGTTGTCATCGGACGATTTTCGGTCAGCCGCCACACGTAGCACCAGCGGCGGCGAACCAATAGCGCATAACATGCGCGAGCGCGAATACTGCACTTGCAGCCGGTTCAACCGTCTGATTCCCTTGGTTACGCTGGGCTGTCCTGATTCGCGCACTGTCCAAAGTCTTTGCAGCGCGCCGGGAACAAGCCTTCCACCGACCGCTGCGCTTGCGCATTCAAGGGGAGAGACGGCAAATGAACACTGCAACGAGGCCGACAATCTCGGAGATGAGGCCCAAGATATCCGTCATCGGGGTTGGCGGCGGTGGCGGCAACGCCATCAACAACATGATCGCCGAAGGCTTGCAGGGCACCGAGTTCATCGTTGCTAACACCGATGCCCAGGCGCTCACCATGTCGAAGGCAACGCGGCTGATCCAATTGGGAGCGCACGTCACGGAAGGCCTTGGTGCAGGATCCCTGCCCGAGGTCGGCCATGCCGCGGCCGTGGAATCTATCGACGAAATCATGGACCATCTTGCGGGAACGCATATGTGTTTCGTGACCGCAGGCATGGGAGGCGGAACTGGAACCGGTGCAGCACCGGTCATAGCGCAGGCCGCGCGCAACGCAGGAATACTGACCGTGGCCGTCGTCACCAAGCCGTTCGTCTTCGAAGGAAACCGCCGAATGCATGCCGCCAATGAGGGCATCGAGCGGCTGCGCGAAAGCGCCGATACCGTCATCGTCATACCGAACCAGAACCTCTTCAGGATCGCCGATGCCAAGACGACGTTCGCGGACGCTTTCGCCATGGCGGACCGCGTACTCTACGCCGGCGTCGGCTGCATCACCGATCTCATCGTCAAGGAAGGCCTGATCAATCTCGACTTTGCCGATGTGAAGTCGGTGATGCGCGATATGGGTCGCGCGATGATGGGGACCGGCGAAGCCACCGGCGAGGACCGCGCCAGGAAGGCAGCCGAAGCGGCGATCGCAAACCCGCTTCTCGACGAAGCGTCGATGATGGGCGCCAAGGGCGTCCTTGTCTCGATATCGGGCGGCACTGACATGACGCTGTTCGAGGTCGACGAAGCCGCCACGCGCATCCGCGAGGAGGTCGACGCCGATGCCGACATCATCGTCGGCGCCATTTTCGACAAGGCGCTCGCAGGAAAATTCAGGGTGTCGGTGGTCGCGACGGGATTGCGGCGGGGGCTTGAGATTCCGCTGACGGTGGGGTTGGAAAACCGTGTGAATTGAGCGACGCTCTTATGGCAGCACCACGGCAGGTTTCGACTGAAGGTCCGACGCACCGGACACCGCCGCCAGACGGTAATCGGGCGGAACGCCCAACCCTAATTGTTGCGGGATAGGCCTGCCGAGCAAGTTGTCGGTTTTGCCTGCGCGACTCTTGCTGTCGAATTGGAACGCCAGCCAGCGCTCATGGCGCCGGCCGCGTGAGCAGGGTGCGGAACAATTCCTCAGCCCGTCGCAGGCCCTCATCTGTCAGAACCACCGACTTCGCCTTGTTTACCGGATTGGCGATCAGTCCCTTCTGGTGCAAGCGATCCAGAGCATCCCAATCCAATCCCTTCCAGGCGCGCCTCTCTTCATGCAGCGTTAGCCAAAGCAGCCCCAGAACGGCATTGTCGATCTTGTCGGTGTCCATCTCCATGCCAAGCAGTTAACACGGGAAGACGGCGCCTGCCGAGACCCACACCGTCGGGTAACTCGATGAGGATCAAACTGGCCGCGCCAGGCTGCAAACGCAAAACGGCCCGCGTGATGCGGGCCGTTTTGTGGATTTGGTTGCGGGGACAGGATTTGAACCTGTGACCT
>NZ_JBVVQE010000147.1:0-5513 GCF_055811435.1 Mesorhizobium sp. WSM4837 | reverse complement strand
CGCCCCCCCCCCAGCGGCGCCGGCCTTCCCCGTGTCTGACGTTGCCAATCAGTAGTCTTCGGTAGTCTTCTTCATTTGCCCGGGGGGCGGCGGTATTGGCGTCCGTGTCCTGCTGACCGGGGGCGGCTTCCCCTACTTTAGGCGCGGCGCCCCGTGCCTGGCCGGCAACCGATTGAGAATGCAGCGCTTTTGAATTTTGCTCCCCCCGTTCGCTCTATTTTAGACCCCCGAGACTGACGTTAAAAAAGCAGTAGCGTCGAAGCATGCCGAGCCATCAGAACGCCCTAAACACTTGATTTCATAAAGGAATGCCCGGTTAACTGGTGGATGCCTGCGCGCGGGGAGCCTTCTCCAGCCTAGGCAATATCAGGTGAGGCAAAACACTCACGTATTGCCGGCGGGGCTGGTGGGATCGATTTTCGTCATGCGTTCCCTCGCCTCGCTCACGCGCCTTTGCTCGGACCGTATGCGGTCGCACAACGCGAGATTGACGGCGACGCAGCCATGGTCCGCCAACTTCGCATGCTCAAGCGAGCGCTCGGCTCGTTTTACGCGCAGCCTGGCACTGGCCAATTCGAAGCTAAAAATATCAATCATCATCATACCGCTTCGTTTGCGGTCCCTTCGATTGTTAACCGGCTTCGATCCCATTTGTTCCGACCGCACGCGGCGCAACGCCGGGACGGAGCGATCTGACTGTGCCGGGGAAGTCCCCACCTCGCAACCAAGCCGCGGGGCCGTCCCCGCTAGAGCGAAGCGCGCTGTCTCGGAGATTACCAATCTGTTGACTAAGATCCCACCCGCTCCAGAATCCTATCCATGCCGCGGGAGATCAATATCGGCGACAAGGTGGCGATCATGGCCACGGTGGGCAAGCGTATCGAGGATCGCGTGACCCTGCATATCTGGACGGCAAATCAGTCCTATTCAACCATCGAACCGAAGGCCAAGCCAGGCGACAAGATCAGGCTTGAAGGCGAGGTCGTACACGTTGACGAGGAGTTGCGCCGCGTAACGGTGCAGGTGCTCGGGCGGATCACGGTCGATGCCAGTTCGGTCGAACTGGTGAAAAAAATCCGCCGACCGAAAGGCACAACGCCGCTGCCGGCCGACTAGGCAGCTTCGAGACTCTCGCCCGCAATAGCGGCATTCTCTCTTCGGGGGGATAAGGCGTGGGCAAAGGTCACCGTTATCAAGGCGCCAATCAGGCTGACCGCTGGCGAAGGCGCGCTGGCAGAAGAATGCCGGCACGGCGGCTGCCGCGACCGCTCTTGGCGCTGATGTTCCGTAGGTACGCTTGCCGCCACAATCACCCAATTCGTAATGCAGGCACCGCAAGCCTTCAGGGCACGGTAACGAATTGGACCGAGCCGCTGCCTGCTTCGATGGAAGGCCGCGCCTCCGTGATCGATGGTGACACGGTAGAGATTGCCGGCCAAAGGATTCGGTTCAGCGGCATCGACGCGCCTGAGAGCCGGCAATATTGCGATGACGCCAAAGGCTTCGATACCCCTGCGGGCGCCGCGCTGCCGCCGCGTTGGATACCTTCCTGTCCGCATCTAGGCCCCTACACTGTAACTTTGTCGACCGGGATCGCCACGGTCGGCTCGTCGGCGATTGTGCGCGTGCCGACGGTCGCGACGTCCAGCAGTGGCTTGTAGAGCAAGGTCTGGCACTCGACTGGCCGAAACATAGCAGCGGCGCCTATGCACCCGCGATGCGTTCGCGGCGCTGATCGCGGTCAAGTCATGACTCAGGCAACCTCGATCTCGCGGGCAGGACCTTCGCCACCGTTGACCGAATCCGGCGTTAACATTGCCGCTAATTGCCCGCCGTTGTCAGCGCGCGACGCTGCCGCTGCCTCCGACGCTGCCGCTGCCGCTGCCGTCAATGCTGCCGCTGCCGCTGCCGTCAATGCTGCCGCTGCCGTCAATGCTGCCGGTGGCGCTGCCGTCAATGCTGCCGCTGCCGTCAATGCTGCCGCTGCCACCGATGCTGCCGGTGGCGCTGCCGTCAATGCTGCCGCTGCCGTCAATGCTGCCGCTGCCGCCGACGCTGCCGGTGCCGTGGTCGCCGACGCTGCCGCTGCCGGCGATGGTGTCCCTACTAGCTGTGCCTGTCGGATGGCCCTCGCCAGTGGTGAGCGGCGGGCACAAGCGACATTGCTGCCCCGCCAAGATCTGGCGCTCAATCGCCTGCGCAAATGCTGGAACGGTCGCCGCTGAGCCGAAAAATGCACCTGAAATCAGCACCATACCGGTGCCGGCGAGGAGATGATGGATGGTTTTCATTGTGTTGCTCCCTAAGACTTTCACCTTGGGTTAACAATTGAAACTCAGAGCTTGTTAAATCGGTTCCCTGCTATGTCGTTCTTAGGCGGGCCGTGCCGGAAACTGGCCGTTGGCAAGCGCCTGGGGTTGATTTTGAAACGCAGGCGAGCCGCTGGACGCGATCTCGCCCTTGGCTGGTCTTATGGACCGGGATGCGGCTCCCGCGCGTCCTGACGCGGCCGTAGGACTCGCCAATCGCCAATCCTGCGCCAGTCTGGTCAGCCGCGCATCGTCTTCGATCCACTCGGCATGCATCGGGTAGCACAACACCGCCCATGTTGGCGCGCCGTACCTCCGCTCAAGCTCATCGTCGCTCACGCTAAGATTGCCCCAGTACCTCGCACGCCATACTCGATCCGCCTCGGGCTCGGGCTCCGGATCGACCTGCACCCGCTTCGGTTTCGCGCCCTTGAGCTCCAGCAGCATTGCATCGAGACTGGTTTTCGTCCGCGTAACTGGGATCGCGTTAGCGACAGACGGCGCTGCGGTCGCGTCGAGATCGTTGAAGCGGCAGCCAAGGCCGCCGCAGCGGCAGCGGCGGTTGAAGTAGCCGCGAGGCCAAGCAGAAGGCGGCGGCGGTTGATATCGGGCATACCTTCGGCGGCTGCCCGAACAGTGGTGTTCTCGGGCTCGCCCAATACGCAGCGGGTCAATACGCCGATGCCGTCGAAACACTCAGGCATGAGGCGACGCATCGGCTCGGTTCGCAACGCATCTTGGCTGCAAGTCTGGCGCGGCTGGGGCAGTTGGCAGAGGCCAAGGAAGAAGCAAGGGAATTCCTCGCCTCGAACCCGGATTTTTCGATACAGCACTTCGCCTGGTCTTCCGCCGTCCGGCAAAGCTGTCAGGAACTGCCCTCGCAATCGATGCAGTTCGGCGTCCGGCCAGCGCTGCCCCGCCGCTCGACCGCCGCTATAGCCTCATCCAGTTCCCCGAGCGCCCGTCGCACGTCACCGGAGAGTGCGCAGGCGTCGGCAAGCAGGCTGAGAAAGAATGGTCGCATCCATTCTGCGCCGCTGCCCGTCCACTCCGCGAGACCGCGCCGTCCGCTTCGACCGAGCATGACACCGAGGCGCTAGGTTCATGAGGTTGACGTTATTTTTTTCCGTCACCCTGCCCCCCATCGACATCGCACGGCATGCCGTGCGATCCTCCGGTACAATCACCCACGGGGATCTCGACGGCGGCCTGCCGGGCTCCATCGGGGCTCCGGGCTTGGCGGCTGGCGCTCCGGCTCGCAAATAAGAAGAACGCGAAACGTCGACGATGCAGCTTCCGCAGGACGCGACGGAAGCGGTCACCGTCCATGACTTCGGGACCCTCCCCCGCCGGGCGGCTTTTCGGGCCCTCCGGTCGACACAACGCGCTTCCTGTTCGCTGCGGCCAGAATCGCCATCCCCGCGCCCAGAAAGAGTGTTTTCAGTATCTTCATGCGACGCGGGAATGCGACGTAGACTCAGCCACCGGAGCACGGCAAGCTTCGGCTGCTCACATCGAGCAGGGACAGTTCAATGTCGGCGACACGACGCAAACTGACGACCATCTTTTCGGCGGATGTTCAGGGCTATACGCGCCTGATGGAAGCCGACGAAGAAGGAACGCTGGCGACTCTGAAACAGTACAGGGACGCAATGGCGCGCCTAATCGAGGCCCGCGGCGGGCGTGTCGTCAACACCTGGGGCGACGGGTTGATCGCCGAATTCCCGAGCGTGGTCGAGTCCGTCCGGACGGCCATCGACGTTCAGAACGAGTTGGCCGGGCACAATGCCGTTCGCCCGGCCGAAACGCAGATGCGCTTTCGGATTGGAATCAACCTTGGCGATGTCATGGTCGAGGGAGATGACATTTATGGAGACGGCGTCAACATTGCCGCCCGCGTTCAGACCGCCGCCCCGGCAGGCGGGATCGTGATCTCAAATACGGTGTACGATCAGGTCCGCAACAAAATGGCGGTCGGGTTCGAGTTCCTGGGCGACCTCGCCGTCAAGAACATCGAAGAAGGTGTGCCGAGCTACGTTGTCCGGATCGGCGGTGAGAAGAGCGGGGCCGAAGCGGTGGCGCGCCGTGCCGAACCGGCCGCTGACGGGCGGTCGCGCGACGCCGCCCGGTCTGGCGCTTTCCTCGGGCGCAGGATCAGCCGGAAATTCCTTTTGCCTGCCTTGACCGCGTTGGGGTTGGTGGCCATCAATGTGCTTTCGTGGAATGGGATTTTCTGGGCTGGGTGGCCGATGCTCGCCGTAGCGGTTCTGGCGGGCCTCCGCTGGGCAAGCATGACGAGGCTCATCAATCGGGGCGTCGCCATGCTGAGTGTCGTCGCGTTGGGGGTCGTCGGTGTAAACCTGCTGACCTGGAACGGGATTTTCTGGGCGAAATGGCCGCTACTCGGCATCGCGCTTGCGGGAGGCATCGGCTGGATCATCCGGAAACGGGCGTCATGAGCAGGCTACATGCCTGATCGTCTCTCCCTACGAGAGGATTATATTCCTGAATGCTGATCCCTTGCCACTGGTCGCTAACTCTCATCCCAAAAATCCTGCAGCGATGCGTGCCGAAGGTCTTTCTCGCCCCGGAGGTGCTTCACACGGGCTTTGATTCCCGGCTTGACCCACTGCGTTGCCGGCCGTTTTGGCATGTCCTTGGGCGGAGGCCCGGCATGTTCCTGGACCTTTTTCCAAAGTCGTTCCCGCATCTCGCGGTTGACGCTCACGAACGCACTCCCGAGGCTGGCTCCGCATCGACAGGCTGCCCGCGATGCGTTCGCGGCGCTGATCGCGGTCAGGTCATGACTCAGGCAATCTCGATCTCGTCGGCAGGACCTTCGCCACCGTTGCCGAATCCGGCGTTAACATTGCCGCTATTGCCCGCCGTTGTCAGCGCGCGACGCTGCCTCCGACGCTGACGCTGCCGCTGCCGTCAATGCTGCCGCTGCCGCCGATGCTGCCGGTGCCGCTGCCGTCAATGCTGCCGCTGCCGTCAATGCTGCCGCTGCCGCCGATGCTGCCGGTGCCGCTGCCGTCAATGCTGCCGCTGCCGCCGATGCTGCCGGTGCCGCTGCCGTCAATGCTGCCGCTGCCGTCAATGCTGCCGCTGCCGCCGATGCTGCCGGTGCCGCTGCCGTCAATGCTGCCGCTGCCGCCGATGCTGCCGGTGCCGCTGCCGTCAATGCTGCCGCTGCCGTCAATG
>NZ_JBVVQE010000146.1:0-5523 GCF_055811435.1 Mesorhizobium sp. WSM4837 | reverse complement strand
CCCCCCCCCCCCCCCCCCCCCCCCCCCCCCCCCCCCCCCCCCCCCCCCCCCCCCCCCCCCCCCCCCCCCCCCCGGCCGCTGCGGCCTGTGGGACTGGGACATGGTGCGCGGCAAGATGTACTGGTCGCGTTCGATGTACGACATGCTGGGCTATGAGCCCTGCGACACGATGCTGTCGTTCGGCGAGGTCGACGGGATCATCCATCCCGAGGACGGCGACCTATTCCAACTCGCCAACAGGATCGTCGCACGAGAGATCGACCACATCGACCAAGTGTTCCGGATGCGCCACGCCGACGGACAATGGGTGTGGATGCGCGCAAGAGCGCAGGTGATCGACCCGGAAGCGCCGGAGATCCAGTTGATCGGCATCGCCGTCGACGTCACTGAGCAGCGGCACCTGGCGCTGCGCTCCGAAGCCGCGGATCTTCGCCTGCGAACGGCCATCGAAAACATCAACGAATCCTTCGTGCTCTGGGATTCGGCCCAGCGCCTGATCATGTGCAATTCCAAGTACCAGCAGGACAACGGCCTGTCGGATCGCGACGTGATGCCGGGCGCCTCGCGCGCCGTTCTTGAAGATCGCATGCTTGCCTTCGCCTCGGAGCGCCGGCTTGCCAACACCAACGGGCAGCAAGGCGGCGTGACCTTCGAGCGGCAGCTTGCCGATGGCCGCTGGCTGCAGGTGAACGAGTTGCGGACCAGGGACGGCGGCACCGTGTCGGTCGGCTCCGACATCACCCAGATCAAGCTGCACCAGGAGAAGCTGGTCGACAGCGAGCGCCGGCTGATGGCGACGATCCATGACCTCAGCCTTGCCCGCCGGGCAGAGGAAGAACGGTCGCGCGAACTGGTCGAGCTCAATCACAAATACATGAAGGAAACCGAGCGCGCCGAGGCCGCGAACCGGGCCAAATCCGAGTTCCTGGCCAACATGTCGCATGAATTGCGCACGCCGCTCAACGCGATCATCGGCTTCTCCGAACTGATGGAACAGGCGCTGTTCGGGCCCTTGGGTTCGCCGCGCTACGAGGAATACGCCACCGACATCAACGGCAGCGGCAAATATCTTCTGGGCGTCATCAACGACATCCTCGACATGTCGAAGATCGAGGCCGGCCAGTTCTCGATGGATCAGGAGGAAATCGACCTCTGCCCGCTGATGCGCGAAACGGTGCGCGTCATCTCGCTGCAGGCGGCGGAAAAGTCGATCACCGTCGAAACACGCATCCCCGATTCGCTGACGCTGTTCGCCGACCGCCGGGCGATCAAGCAGATCATCATCAACCTGCTGTCGAATGCGGTGAAGTTCACCGGCCAGGGCGGCCGCATTGCGGTAAGGGCCCGCAACACCTCCAGCGCTCTCGCGCTGACGATCGAAGACAATGGCTGCGGCATCCCGAAGGAGGCGCTGAGCAAGCTCGGGCGGCCGTTCGAGCAGGTGCAGAACCAGTTTTCCAAGAGCCATGCCGGTTCCGGCCTTGGCCTTGCCATCTCACGCTCGTTGGCCGAGCTTCAGGGCGGCGCTTTGAAAATCCGCTCCACCGAAGGCACCGGCACGATCGTGTCGGTGCGCATTCCGACCAGGAAGCCGACGCAGCCGGTCAGGGCCGCCGCCTGACTAGTGAATAGTCAGTAGTCAGTAGTCAGTAGTCAGTAGTCAGTAGTGAATATCTAATTCCATTCACCATTCACTACTCATTCGCATGAAGCAAAAAGCCAAAATCCTTCCTGACATTTTGCGACGTCTCCTTGAGGTGCGCTTCCAGCACGCCGAAATCCGGCAGGTCGGTGACCGCCAGTAGCAGATCCGAAAGCCCCGGCGGAACGTCGTCGCGTTCGAATACGCCGGTGAGGCAGAGCCGCGTCATCTGGGTCAGCGCCAGATAGAGCGCATAGGCATCGCAAAGCTCCTGCCTGATCTGCGCCTCGGCGAAATCCGGCGCCAGCCTCGACAGCACGTCCGCCGTCCCGGTGACCCGGCGGCCGGCTTCGACCTTTCCCGTGATCACCGCCACCTGCGCGATGAATTCGAGATCGATGAGACCACCCGGGATCAGCTTGATGTCCCAGAGATCGCGCGGCGGTTTTTCCTTCTCGATCATCGCGCGCATCTCGGCCGCCTCGGCCATCACCTTGGCGCTGTCGCGCGGCAGGGCAAGCACCCGTGCCACTTCGGTCTCGACCTCGGCGCACAGCGCTTGATCGCCGCCGATCGCGCGGGCCCTTGACAGCGCCATATGCTCCCAGGTCCAGGCGTCCTTGCGCTGGTACTTCTTGAAGGCATCGACATGGGTCGCCACCGGCCCCTTGTTGCCGGACGGCCGCAAGCGAAGGTCGAGTTCGTAGAGAACGCCCTCGGCGGTCGGCGCGGACACCGCTGCGATCAGCCGCTGCGTCATCCTGGCGTAATAGTGCGACGGGGCGAGCGGCTTGTCGCCATCGGATTCTTCGGCATCGGCGTCGTGATCATAAAGCAGGATGAGGTCGACGTCTGAGCCGGCCGTCAATTCGCGGCTGCCGAGCTTGCCCATGCCGAGCAGCGCAACCGTGCCGCCGGCGATGCGACCGTGGCGTAGCGCGAACTCGGCGATGACCGCCCGCAGCGCCGCGTCGATGGTGAGATCGGCCAGATCGGAAAAGGCACGGCCGGCGCGCGCCGGATCGATCGAGCCGGCAAGCAGCCTGACGCCGATCAGGAATTTTTGCTCGGACGCAAAGATGCGCAAGCGGTCGAGCACGTCCTCATAGGCCCTGTCGCCTTCGAGGAACGCGGCGAGACGGCCGGACAGATAGGCGCGGTCCGGCAGTTCGGTCAAAAGCGCCGGATCAAGCAGGCCGTCAAACACGTGCGGCCGGCGTGTGATGATGGCGGCCAGCCGGGGCGCCGCGCCCATGATGGTCGCCAACAGCTTCAGCAGAGCCGGATTGGAGTGGAGCAGCGAGAACAGCTGAATGCCGGCGGGCAGACCGGCAAGGAATTCGTCGAAGCGTATCAACGCCTCGTCCGCGCGGCGCGTCTGGCCGAAGGATTGCAGCAGCGCCGGCGTCAGTTCGGTCAACCGCTCGCGCGCCTCGGCTGACTGGGTGACGCGATAGCGGCCGAAATGCCAGCCGCGGATGACGCGGCAGATGTCGCTCGCCCGCTGGAATCCCAATCTCTGCAGGGTCCGCAACGTATCGGGGTCGTCGACATCGCCGGTAAAGACCAGATTGCCGATGCCCGCCGAAAGCTCGGGCGCGGTCTCGAAAAGCGCTGCGTAGTGGCGTTCGACCTGATGGAGTGCGGCGCGGAACGCCTCGGCAAAGGTCGCCGCATCGGCAAAACCGAGCAGGCGGGCAATGCGTTCGAGCCCTTCGTCATCGTCCGGCAGTATGTGGATCTGCTCGTCGGCGACCATCTGAACGGCGTGCTCGACGCGGCGCAGGAGCCAGTACTGCCTTGTGAGCGTATCGCGCGCATCGGCAGTGATCCAGCCGCGTGCCGCAAGCTGGCCAAGCATCGGCACCGTCTCGCGGCCGCGCAGTTCGGGGAAGCGGCCGCCGGCGATGAGCTGCTGGGTCTGGACGAAGAACTCGATCTCGCGGATGCCGCCGCGGCCGAGCTTGACGTTGTGGCCCTTCACCGCGATCTCGCCAAGACCCTTGTGGGCATGGATCTGGCGCTTGATCGAATGGACGTCGGCGATCGCCGCATAGTCCATGTATTTGCGCCAGATGTAGGGCTGGAGCTCCTTCAGGAACGCAGTGCCGGCGGCGACATCGCCGGCCACCGGACGCGCCTTGATCATTGCGGCCCTCTCCCAGTTCTGGCCCCGCGCCTCGTAGTAGCGCAGCGCCGCCTCGACCGGGATCGCCAGCGGCGTCGAACCGGGGTCGGGACGAAGCCTGAGGTCGGTGCGGAAAACATAGCCGTGTTCGGTGCGGTCCTGGAGCATGCGGACCAGCCGGCGGGTCAGACGCGAAAACAGCTCCGTCGCATCGAGCGGATCGAGGACTGCTGGCGCTTGCGGGTCGAAGAAAGCGACGAGGTCGATGTCGGAGGAGAAGTTCAGCTCATGCGCGCCAAGCTTGCCCATGCCGAGCAGGATCCAGCCCGACCGGCGCGCCGGATCCTCGAGATCCGGCAGTTTGAGCTTGCCTTGTCGGTGCGCGTCGCGAAGCAGGAAGTCGACGGCAGCGCGGGTGCAGCCGTCGGCAAGATCGCTCAGCCGCCGTACTGTGATTGCAGTTTCGGCCTCGCCTGCAAGATCGGCCAGCGCGATCAGG
Organism: Mesorhizobium sp. WSM4837; assembly: GCF_055811435.1. Classification (NCBI taxonomy): domain Bacteria; kingdom Pseudomonadati; phylum Pseudomonadota; class Alphaproteobacteria; order Hyphomicrobiales; family Phyllobacteriaceae; genus Mesorhizobium; species Mesorhizobium sp. WSM4837. The sequence goes on along the minus strand of NZ_JBVVQE010000146.1, from coordinate 1,254 downwards.
ACATGCGCTTCCGCTTTCCATTGCCGCAACTCCATCATCAGGCCGTTTTCAGAGATGGCTTCCGCCCGCGCGGCCTTGCCGATGGCGGCGCCGATCGACGCCAGCCGCGCCTCGACGGTCTCATCGAAAAGCGCATCCAGGATCTGCGGGCGGCGGCGCACCGTGTCGCGCAGGAACGGCGACAGGTCGAAGACTGCCGCGAGAAACTCCTGGACGGCGCCCTCGCCGGCCAGGAATTTCGCCAGCACGGCAAGCCCCTCTTCCTGCGCTGCGGAAGCGATCTCCGACAATTCCCGCCGGGCTCGGTTCTGATCCAGAGGCACGAGCCTTGCCGCCGGCTTCAGAAGCCAGTTGGTGTGTTCCGCAGCCGCCTTCACCGCCATCAGCGATCCTCCCGTTCGGGAAAACTCATGACGACGGATAATCCAGGATTGGCGGGCAGGAGATCAAGCCGCCCTTTGTGGAATGTCATGATCGCCTTGGCGAGGCTGAGGCCGAGACCGGAACCCGGCTGCGAGCGGCTCTTCTCCAGCCGCACGAAACGCTCGGTCGCCCTGGCGCGATCGGCATCGTCGGGAATGCCCTGGCCGTTGTCGGTGACGGAAAGCCTGATTTCGCTGCCGACGCGATCGAGCGCCACGCGAACGGTCGGCTTGGCTGTCGAGTCGGTCGAATATTTGATCGCGTTGTCGACGATGTTCGATAGCGCCTGGCCGATCAGCTCGCGATTGCCTTCAACGGCGAAGCCGTCCTGCACAGAGGTCTCGAGTGTCACTCCCGCCTCCTCCGCCACCGGCTCGTAGAGCTCGACGACATCGCGCACGGAAGCAGCCAGATCGACCCGGCTGGTGATTTCTGAGGAATAGCCCGCCTCCAGCCTTGAGATCATCAGGATGGCGTTGAAGGTCTTTATCAGATGGTCGGACTCGGCGATGGTCGCTTCCAGCGCCTGCCGGTAGGCGGCGGAGTTGTGCTTGCCGGAGAGCGTCGCCTCGGCGCGGTTGCGCAGCCTGGTCAGCGGCGTCTTCAGATCGTGGGCGATGTTGTCGGAGACCTGCTTCAGCCCTTCATTCAGCGTGGCGATTCTGGCCAGCATGGAATTGAGATTTTCGGAGAGCCGATCGAACTCGTCGCCGGCGCCGGTGACCGGCAGCCGGCCGGAAAGGTCGCCCCCCCAAAAGGGGCGCCACGGCCGCGCCACCCCGGGGGGTTGCGTCAGCCCCCCCCCGCGGCCCCGCACACCCCAAAACAATT
>NZ_JBVVQE010000145.1:0-5625 GCF_055811435.1 Mesorhizobium sp. WSM4837 | reverse complement strand
GCTGTATCGCGCGGGTTAGCGGTTACCAGCCGTTCTGCTACCTCGCTTAATGCCCCCTCTGGAAGGGACAGGATGTTACGGGGTTCCCTGTCTTGGGATGAACTTGCAGCTGCGCGTGCCCGTTTGTTATCGCGATCCATTGCTCGGTCTCCAAAGTCATTATTCTACACCATGGGTTACCACCGAAGCTTGACCTGCTGAACCGATATGATGTTACAGTTGTAGTCTGGCAGAAGGTTCCCAGCCCCGTCCAAGCCAAAGACGGTGAGGCTGGCATCTAATGCGATGAGTGAGTTCTGCCTGAAGGCATGAATGGCACGCCGTCGCCGACTCTTTGGTCCTTGCAAGAGGCCGGCATGAATGTCCCCCGCAGCAGCTTCTCCTTTGAGCGCAGGTTTGCATGCTCGAGGGTTTCGATGAGGAGGATCGCCCACTCCGGCTGATCAGCCGCGGCCGAGTTGTCGTGCTGCCTCGGCAAGGAAAACAGTCGCGACCTGACCGGCAATTGCGCGGCGCCGCGCCTAGCATCACTGTGCCATGCCACATCAAGGCATTCCCGCTGCAGGCTCGTGGGAATCTTTCGACCCAGCTCGCGCCAAGCGAGGAGCAAGGTCCGACGAGAAAAAAACGCGCGGGCGGGCAACACGGCATCGCGCTATGCCGTCCCGTCCTCGACGCGGCTGCCTGTCGTCTACGCGTGCCGCGGTCGTTAGCACCAGCCGCCGGCGAGCCAACCGTCGGCTGGGCGATCGCGACGCCTTCATTGCCTTTATGCGGGGGTTTTATCAACGGGAGTCGCCTGGCGCAGCCCCCCGGAACGGACGGCATATTCAGCGCCACCTCCGCAGCAACATGACCGGCTGCAATTGCCGCGCTGCCCCCATCGCATCGATGCAGGCGCACCATCGACATCACTTGCTTTGGCTGCAACACCCCTCGCCTTCCACGCCCTCGACGAACCAGGGCTCACAGAAATTTTCAATTCCCCAAAGACGGTCAGTTTCTTCACGCTGCACCTGGGGCCAATTGTGCATGGTCCTACACGATCGGGTGCAAGGGGATGAAGGAAGGTGCAAGTGGTGCCGACGCGCACTGCTTGTCAGACGCGATTGCATGAGTGAGCGAATGCAGCCATCCTGGCCGACACCATGCCTGTTCTGGGCACAGCCCGAATTGAACGCCCCATCAAGGCTCAAGGACGTTTCAGCTTACGGTCGCGATCGGGCATTAGCACGCTCTCACCATCCCCATTTCTGCGCAATGCCAGGGCAAAGGATCTACGCAAACTTTCACGCCAGATCTCGAGTGCATCCGACCGCAATGATTAGCATGTGCACGGTCCTTGTTGCGTCTTTTGCCGATGCCCCCGCGCCTCGTCGCCGAGGCGGCTCTGGGCTTGCGTGGTCGCGACCGAAGATCCAAGCCTTATGGCCAGCCAGGACGTGAGTGTTGGCTGTGCAACAATGTCGGAGGTCCGACTGACATGGGCGGCCCACAACCGTGTAGTTGAAAGCTTTTTTCTTTTGGCACGCTCAGTGCAGCAGATGATCCTCAAAGATTGCACGGAACCGCGATACACCGAGAGGGCAACCCAGGAATGGACATGACAGGCATCATTGCGTCGGTCGCGCTGTCGACTTTGTCCGGCTACCAGAGGTTGGAACAGAGGGACGGAGGCCTGATATCGTTAGAGGCCGATCCTACAAAGCGGCATTTCACGTCCCGGGCGCCCCCGATGCGCAGAGCAACATAGACGGTCAGCGTGTTTTCACGTGGGGAAGCCTCGGACGTGGCTGTACTCGGTTCCAAAATTCATTCGACCACGATCGGGACAGGGAGTCGATCTAAAGTCAGAGCCAGGCACAGAGACCGAGATCTACCACGATCACTGCAACATCGACGTGATCGTTGGATCATCAGACACAGTTGAGGACACCAACTATGATCGAAGCACCGACAGCGGCGACGGGTATGCATAGCCTGCTTAGCGACCAGCATCAGTTTGCTACTTTGAAGGAGCCTCTCACAGAAAAGGCATCGGGGAGCCGGCAAGAGTTGCCTCTCGCCTGAAGCCGAGGCGCGCCTCAAACCATTGTTGCTGTACAGGTCTGCCCTGTGCGATTTGGGAAACCGCGCGTCAATGAAGCGGATCAGCTTGCTTCTGCTGAGCGCATTCGGGCTCGGACCTGAGTCCCTCAAGAAGGAAGTGGTTCGATCCGGCACTGACACTTGGGCGGGGGGGCTTGGTTGAGCCGGTGCCGGACCGAACCGTCTCAGGCAACGCCGGCTATGTCGTGGGAAGTTGTGGCAGCTTCGTGGCCAAACCGTGGCGGTAATGTGTCGCAGATTCACCGATTCCAACACGCGCGTTGCAAACGTGACTGGACGTTTCGGAAACCGCGCCGCGCTGCTGGGTTTGGCGGGAGCTCTGCCTTCCTGGGTTCCCGCAGCCGCCCGGTGCCGGGTAAAGGCCGCCAAGTCAGGACAGATGACGACCCGCGGTGTGGCAAGCGAAGTAAAGTCGATCGCGGCCGGCGCCTCAAACTTCTGCTTCGCTTCTGGGGCGTCCCGCCGGCGCCAGCGATAGCATTCTTCACGCATGTCCTCGGCAAGCTTGATCAGATCGACCAATTGGCCAGCGCATTGCGCGACCTCACCAGCGGTGATGTCTAGGCGACGCCCGTGATGGGCCTTGTTCATCAAGGCCGCTACCGGGGAATTGTCGCCCAGCGCAGGGTGTTCAGCGAACCGCCTGAAAATGCCAGCCCCAAACATCCCGGCCGATCCGGCGCGCACCAATGGGCGCATTCGCTGCACGAAAAGGCGGGCCCAACCGGCTATGGTCTCTATCGGCTGATCCGTTCCCTTGGCCATGAATGCACCGTGGTCGCGCCATCGCTGATTCCAAGGAAGCCTGGCGATCGGGTGAAGACGAACCGCCGGGATGCTCTTTCATTGGCAAGGCTGCTGCGCGCCGGCGAACTGACGGCGGTATGGGTTCCCGATGAAGATCACGAAGCCATGCGAGATCTCGTTCGCGCCCGGGCAGCCGCGGTTGAGACGCTGCGGGTCCATCGCCAGCAGGTGAGCGCTTTCATGCTCAAGCATGGGCGTGCCTATCCGCGCACGAAGAACTGGACCATGCGCTACCTGCGTTGGTTGCAGGAGCAGCGGTTCGATTATCCTGCACATCAGATCGCGCTCCAGGAAATGGTCGAAGCGGTGCGCGTCTCGAAAGAGCGTGTGGAACGGCTTGAGCGCGTGATCGAAGAGTTCATCCCGAACTGGTCGCTGGCGCCGATCGTGCGAGCGCTCCAGACATTGCGTGGGGTCGATCTGATCGTCGCCGTGACGTTCGCCACCGAGGTCGGCGACGTAAGCCGTTTTGAGAGCCCTCGCCAGCTCATGGGCTATCTCGGCCTCGTTCCCGGCGAGCGATCGACTGGAGAGACAATCAGGCGTGGCGGCATCACCAAGGCAGGCAATGGCCGCGTTCGCCACATGCTGGTCGAGAGCGCCTGGACCTATCGACATCCACCGCGGATCGGCAAGGCGAAGCTGTACCGGTTGGAGCAGGCACCGCCGAAAGTCCGTGACCGCATGGAAGGCTCAGGCCCGCCTGACGACCCGCTATCGAAAGCTGGTTGCGCGAGGCAAGCGAACGACGATGGTCTGCACGGCGATCGCCCGCGAACTAGTCGGCTTCATGTGGGCCGTCGCCAGGGAGGCACGCTCCACCTGATCGCTCGCCGCGGCAGTGTACACCTCGCGCATGGGCGGAGGCGGGACCACGGCAGGGGAAATGCCCGTCAGACGCTTTGTGGCCGGCAAATTGACCGACGCCCGCAGTAAGATAGGAACAGCCCCGGACGCACAATCGGGAATGCGGTAGCCAACCCGCGCATCAGAGCTTGATCACCGACGTCCTTCAGTTCCGCCTCCACCCATGCGCGCTCATCAGAATGAGCAGCCGTTCCCCGGATCGGGCGACCTCCTGCGTTCCAAACCTTGACAGCGGACATCAGAGCGCTGTTCTCAGGCCACGGCCCTGAGTTCGGGCGCACAGATGTAGGCCCAGGGCAGGAGATCGTCGATCTGGCTGTTGGGGTGGCCGTTGACGATCCTGGTGAGGACATCGGCGAGATAGCCGAGCGGTTCGACACCATTGAGCTTGCTGGTTTATGCCGACCGTCGAACTATGCCGAGTGAGCAAGTTTTTACCAACACTTTCCTCAACGTAGCGGTAGCTGGATCGGCATAGCTTAGGCTCTCTCCGTCGCAATTGACGCGAAGGAGAGGACACATGAACGCAAGTGACTATCTGCAACGCAGTCACTGTATCGGAAGCTGATCCACGGGCCATATGGCGAGTTTGCACGCGTTTATGCGGGCAGATTGTCCGACGAAGGCTTCGGTCGGCAATGCACCTGGCGATCGCTAAGCCTATTTCGTGAGCTGAGAGACTGGCATGTCGGCTACGGGCACGATCTCCAGGATTTAAGCGAAGTTCATGTTGAGCGGTTTCTTGAGCACCGTTCCAAACACTGGAGCATCGATTCGGGCGACCGATCGGCGCTCCGGCGCTTGCTTGCCGCGTTACGGCAAGAAGGTTTGATACGAACCGCCCTTCCGATTGAGCGCACGGAGTACGAGCAGATTGTTGATGTGTTCGCGGCTTACCTCACGAATGAGAGAGGGCTCGCCGCCTCGACGGTGGAAAGCCACAAGCTGCTCTCACGCCGATTTCTGCAGGAGGTCTGTCCGGCTGGCGCAGATGGGTTTGCAGCGCTCACCCCGGAGATCGTCATCGGTTAGTCGGCTGTGAAGAACGTCGATTTCGCTGACCGCGGTTGCGATTAGGGCCGGAAAGACGGGGCTGGCAAATGGGCGTCCGCCGGTTGGATCGTCAGAGGCGGTGATTAGGCTGTTCGTGGCTGGATCGGCGGCGCTGCGGGGATGGCGAACAGCGCCAGGAGGAAGGCACGCAAAAGCCTCAGCCAGTTGAGCAGGAGGCTGAAGTTGTAGCCGACGGCGGCAAGCACAGCGTTGTTGGCATCGCCCTCGGAGAAGACCAGGAAGTTGCGGCCCATACGGTGGTCGTTCTTGAGATGGCCGATGACGGGTTCGACGGCGGCCCGGCGTCGCAGCGCCCGATTGACGACCTTGGTGAGGCCGCGCTTGTAGCCGGCGACATGGACCTTGAACATCTTGCCCTTCGGGGCGTTGTGGCCGCGATAGCCGGCATCGGTGACGATCTTGCCGAGGCTGACGCCGATGGTGTCCTCGATTGCCGGGATGATGGTGGCCAGCGTGTGGCCGTCATAAGGATTGCCGGGCAGCGCCTTGACATGGGCGACGAACTGGCCGCCGCGGCTGCGCTGCAGCGGGGTGGCGAGGGAGACCTTGACGCCGAACGGTTCTGTTGCAAACTTTTTCGTTACGGGTTGTCTGGCAAGTGACCTCCGACATTTTTTCAGAGGTTTGTGATGTTCAGAGGCCGGCATTTCGACCGATCGGTCATCCTGGTGTGCGTTCGCTGGTATCTGGCATATGGACTGAGCCTGCGCGATTTGAAGGAGATGATGGCCGAGCGTGGCATTAGCGTCGATCATTCGACGATCCATC
>NZ_JBVVQE010000144.1:0-5628 GCF_055811435.1 Mesorhizobium sp. WSM4837 | reverse complement strand
CCCTTCCCGCCCCGCAAAACCGCCCGCTCGCCGAGTCACCCGCCATTCGGTTTCGTCCGAGCGCGATCGACGCGCAGCGGCACAAAGAGATCGCCTTTCGCTTCGCCGGCGCGAACGCCGTTACGAAGGAAGAAGAGCGAGCGGCCGGAGGGAGCGTTTTGGCTGTTTGGCGCCTTGGAGTCCCCTTCGAATTGATCAATGTCGTCCGCCGAAGTCCCCTTCCCCCTGAGCTGTTTAAGATAGGCAGCTGTCTCCTTGGGCAGCGGCTTCCCACGCTTCAAATGCTCTTCGTAGCGCTCGGGTCCTGCGTTATAGGCGGCAAACAGGCCGGGGAATCCGAAGCGGTCAAACATGGCGCTGAGATAGGCGGTTCCGGCGAGAATATTGTCACGCGGATCGTGCGGATCGGCTCCCAGACCGTATTTGGCACGCATGTCCTCATACGTTTCCGGCATCACCTGCATGAGGCCCATTGCGCCCGCGCGTGAGGTAATTGGGAGGCCGTCGAGCATGGTCTTGCCGCCGCTTTCTGCATCCATGACGGCGTAAATCCAGGCCTGAGGAATACGGAAGCGTCTGCTTGCTTCGCCTGTGAACTCGTGCCACCTTTGAAGCTGCGGAATTTGGGAGATGGCGACCGGCTCAGCGCCGGTCGAGGCGGAACAGGCGCCTGGCGCAAAGGCGATCATGCCGAACATCAGCAGGGTCACTCGGTCCATAGCGGCACGAGCCTCCCGATGACATTTGCGCGCGGCACCGGCCCGAAATAGCGGCTGTCGAATGACCGAATATCGTCGCTGCCGAGCAGGAAGATTTCGTTGTCGGCGAGCGTGCGGCACCCGTTCCACCATGGCAGCGGGCGGCCTCTGGTATCCTTCGCCAGCCGTCGCGCGACGATCTCGCCTTCGATGATGATCGCGTCATTGAAGGCGCAGACATCGTCACCCGGAACCGCGGCAAGACGTTTTACCAGTGGCACGTTGGGGGGCAGATAGCCGCGTTCGGCGGCGAGTTCGGCGAGCGATTCTGGCGGGCGGACGAGCACCAGATCGCCCCGAGCCGGTGCTGCAAACCCGAGGCGATAGAGGCCGACGGGCGCGCTGGCAGAGGCGTTCCAGACCAGCCAGGGCCTTGGTTTGACGGTGCCGGCGAAGCCGATCACGGTCAGTCCAATCACGGCAGCGGCGATGGTTTTGCGTGCCTGGAGGCGCCGCAGGCGGCTGCCGATCAGACGGATGGAAGGGCGCCGACTCATGCTCGGCCTCCCTGGCCGGCTTGGCCGGAACCGGCCTCACCACCCTCGTTACCGGCGTACTGCGGGTGTCCTTTCGACCATCCATCGAGTTCGTCGATGTGGTAGCGGACATAGCGGCCGTGCTTGCGGAATTTCGGGCCGCCGCCCGTGAGCCGCATCTTTTCCAGGGTGCGCTGGGAGAGCCCGATATAGAAGGCTGCTTGGGCTGTGCTGAGAAAGGGACTGCCCTTTTTGGCGCGGGCCGCGCGTTCGTTTTCGTCGTCCATGGTGATCCTCGTTTCGCTCCGGACAAGCGAAGGCGAGGATGGGCGAGCGAGATCGCCTCCGGGACGGGCGAAGAGTCCGGGGAGAGTTTTCGCCGCCTTTTCGGGCGGACGGGTTTGGCTGGAGCGCCTGGGAATGAGCCCCGCGCCGGCTGGGGCGCGAGGCTCGGGTCGGCCGATCAGTCGGCCGGGTTCCAGATGATGGCGTAGGTGTCGTCATCGTCCTGGCCGGCGGCGCGGCCGAGATTGGCGTAGAGCTTGCGCGGTCCGAACTCCGGCGCCGCAATCGACAGGCTCACATAGTCCTTGCCGGAGGTTTCGCCGGTGCGGATCCAGCCGGCGCCAACTTCGACCCCTTGCGTCAGCACCCGGAAGTCGGGATGGTTGTCGGCGCTCTTGGCCTGGTTGGGGACGATGTCGATGTCGGCGCGGACGCTGAGCGTCTTGAGCTGGCCCTTGTAGCCGCCGTTTTCCTGCTTGTTGACGTAACCGATCGCAGTCATTTCGAAGTCTCCTTTTGCTGTCGCCGGGGACCATCCCCTGCGATGGCGGACCGTAATGGGCGCGTCCGGACCGCCTGAACCCGACAGGGCCGAAGCGATAGCGGAGGACCCGAGCGGGCAGCTTTTTTGAAGCGAAGCGGCGCGAGGAAGCCGCCGCAGGCGGCGGGGAAAAAAGCTGATCGGCGAGGGTTTCGGGCGGCCGGATCCGCCCATAGGTCACAAGCCAGCCGCAGGGGATGGTCCTTGAAGAGAGCAGGAGAGCATGGGAAACGCGGTCGCTACAGCCAGGCAGGAGGGGCGGGAATTTACAAGGCCTGCGGCTGATAAGGTGCCCACGCCGATCGAGATCGTGACCGTAGGTTGGGCGCAGATCAGGCATCGGGCGGGCGGACCGATCCATGGGGATCAGGAGTTTGCCGGCCTGGTTTTGGTGCGCGATGCGGGGCAAAGGAAGCTCGAACATGCAGCCACTGCGACCGGGGTACATTGCCGAAGGGCGGCTGCCGAGAAGCCGCGGCCGGCCGTGACAGGCTATTCGCAGACGAACAGCGACCTGACCCGTGCCCATTGATCGGCGGTGCGGAAGCCGCCTCAATCAGTGTAGCTTTCGACCGGGAATTTCATCCAGCACGGCAGCCAGGTCTCGACTTGTCTGCGGCGTTATCGCCCAAAAGAAAGTCGCGGATGATCTTCTTTTGCGTCTTCACCTTTTCGGCGACACTGCCGTCCGCGACATGTTCGCCGCCGACTTCGGCAAGCATGGAATTGGCAATTTCCTTGTCGCGCAACAAATCGAGAATGCGTCGTCCGGTTGCCAGCAAGCGCCGATGTCGACATTCAGATGCTTGCCGAGCGCCTCGATGACGGCGCTGCCGGCTTCAAGTGTCTCGGCCATGACGATGCTGAGAACGCGCACGACATGATCGTCGCGGAGCGCCAGGAGCCGCGCGAAGATGCTTGCCGTGCCGAGGTCGTCGCCATTGCCGCCAGCGATTGTGCCATCCTCATCCGGTTGCCCAAGCAGCGCCAAGACCTCGCGCCGTTTTTCGGCGAACGCGGCTTCCGCCCTGCTTCCGGCGAGGCTTGCGGCCACGTAGCGCGCTACGGTTCGCGGCGAACCTGCCACAGGCCGGAACCGGCTATCGCATGCGCCACCATCAGGCGAAGTGCTTCGCTCGGATGGTCGAGCAGCCCCAAGCGCACGCCTCTCTGATCAGCCGTGAGAACGTCTCCCATTGCGACACTTCGTCCGAGTCGAGGCGGGCGACGTTCTCGATCAACGAGGCTTCGAGGGCATCGGCGTCCTCGCCAGCCTCCATGATTGCGCAGGGCAAGGGATCGGCTTTACTTCGCTCGTCGGCGAGCGATTTTGCGGCGAAATAGCGCGCCGTCCGGCGACGATCTCGAAGCTTTCCGGCGAGCCGTTGGGCCGCACCAGAAGCGGCACGAGGACGCCGCGCGCGCGGACGGACGGCAGAATGTCGGACAGGTCGGGCGCGCGTTTTCCGTGGCGCATGTTGAGGGCGGAAATATTCAGTCGGTCGAGCGGAATATGGGCAAGCTTCGTGTCTTTATCCTTCGTTTGGGGTGCGATTGTCCCCGCCGGGGAGACCGAAGGCCGATGCGGCGGGGACGGGTTTGCGCCTAGCGGCGCTCTGGCTCCGCCGCGTCTGGCGGAAGCTCGGAATGGGATTTGGCGAGTGCTCCCGCTGCCTGCCGCAGAAGCCGCTCGGCTTCGGTGATCTGGCCGGCGCTGCGCGCGGCCTCCGCATAAACGGACAGCGAACAACGCGCTATGAAACAAAGGTCGCGCTCGATGCCCAGTCCGAGCGGACCCTTGATGGATTCGAGTTCGGCAAGGCTGACGCTGCCGAGTTCAGGGAAGCCGAAGCCGAGGTCGCAAAGGCCGAACAGCGTGTCGCCGTCTGCATCGAGTTCGGTAAGAAGCCAGATCGCAGGACCGGCCGGATCGAACAGTTTCACGATCGGTGCGTGGTCGGTTTCGGTGTCGGCAGCGGTGGCGAGGAGCCGGGCGCGCAGTTCATCGGTGATCAGGATCATTGCGGAATTCCTTCAAGACGGTTCGGGCTGATTGAGTGCGGCTTTTTGAAACAGGCGTATACGAGCGGCTGGTGCGCCGCGCGCGGGCGCGCATCGGCGCGCCGTCAGAAGCGCAAGGCGCTCGCGCATGGCGATGGAGCGCGCTCACGCGGCGATCTCGGCATTCGCCTCACCTTCGATCTCGGCATGCGCCTCGCTTTCGACGTCGGCATTGAGGCCAAGCAGGAAATCGGCGGCTTTCGAGGCATGGCTGGCGGCACGGAAAATGGCGCGATTGTCCTCGCGCAGAACCACCAGCCATGAGCCGATGTAATCGGAATGGCGCACGGTCGGCTCGATACCGAGACTGCTGCAGATGAAGGCTGCGGCCATCTCGGCGACCAGTTCCTCGCGCGCATAGGGCTTGGAACCGAACGAGCCGGAGAGGTCGCGCGCAAGCCGCGTCGGGTGGCCGGTCCAGTGGCCAAGTTCATGAAAGCAGGTCCGGTAGTAGTCGATCTGGTGGAAGAAAGCCGGCTGTGGCGGCACCTGGATGGTGTCGCTGCCGGGCATGTAGAAGGCGCGATCGCCACCGATACGGAAATCAGCACCACTTGCATGAATGAGCGCCTCGGCTTGCGGGACGATCTGGCGCGCGGGCAGCGGTTCGGCGGCGGCATAGAGATGTTCGGGCAGGTTATCGCACTGCGCGACATTGAAGACGGTGAAGCGCTTCAAAAAAGGGACGGCCTGCGGCTCATCGCCATCGGCCTTGGCGCGTTCCTTTTCGTCCTTGGGAATAAAGCGGTCAGCGTGAACGATGGTCGTGCCGCGCTCGCCCTTCCTGACATTGCCGCCAAGGGCAAGCGCCTGCCGGAAGGTGAGCCAGTTCTGGCTGGGGTATGAGCGCTCGATGACGGCGCCCCACAGGATCAGGATATTGATGCCGGAATAGCGGCGCTGGGTGGCTGCATTCCTGGGCAGGCCAAGGGCCGCCTTTGCCCTGCCCCAGGGCTTGACCCATGGCACGGTGCCGCGCTCCAGTTCGGCAACGATGCGGTCTGTGATTTCCTGATAAAGGCTGGCGCCCGTGCGCCCGCCCCTGCCTGCGCCAGCCTCTCCGCTGGCGGAACGCTTGTGTTTTGCACGCATCTTTTGGTCCTCCGCTCTTCAATCCCGCGCCTTTCCCCGGAAGCGGGGTGGGCGGCGAAAGCGACCGGAAAGGCCCGACGTCAAAGGCGGAGCGCATCCGAAGGACCGGAACGAAGAGGAGGACCCGGAGCGCCAAGCGAAGGGTTGCGGGCCGCCGCGGCGGGCCTAGAAGGGAGTGCCGCCCACCGCGCGCCACCGGGGAAGGCCACCAAGAAAAACCGCGACGGCCAGCTGGCCGGCGACCGTCAGCAGCCGACAGGCTGCCGGCGTCAAGGGGGCGAAGCCGGATGGCCGAGACCGCCTGAGCCTGTCGAAGAAAAGCGGGCTCGGTGCACGAGCACCCGGCGCGCGGCCGGCGGGGGCGGGGGGGGCGCGGGAGGGGGGGCGCCGCGCCGTGGTTGGGGGGGAATAGGCC
>NZ_JBVVQE010000143.1:0-5758 GCF_055811435.1 Mesorhizobium sp. WSM4837 | reverse complement strand
AGCGAACACAGAATGGGCCGCAACTACCTCGCCGGCCAGCAGGGCGACGCCCTCAACGCCATCCTGGCCGCCGCCGGGTACAACTTCTCGCTGCTGCTCAACTGGTTCAGGCAGCTTTTGTGGCTTATCGTTGCCGTCCTCGCTATCCGCCCCAGATCAATCGCTGCCTGAAGACCGCGTATTGTTCACGACCGACACGATAAGAGGTTTAAGGAAAAATCTATGGAGAAAAATTCTGACGCCAATGCGTCGCATCCGGACCAGCAAGAATATGATACTATCGGTTCGATTGCAACGAATGTTGCAGACGGCTTCACGATGGTAGCAGTCGGCGACCTCATCGTATCGCGGGCAGTGACCAAATCTCAGGAGTCTGGCTTCGGCGACGTCGTAAAGATCCTTCGCGATGCTGACGTCACTTTTGGCAACCTGGAAGTCAACGTCTTCGATATCCGATCGTTCAATGGATACCCGCAAGCTGAATACGGCGGCGCGTATCACCTCAGCCTGCCGGAGGTCGGACCTGATTTGAAGGCCATGGGCTTCAACATCGTCGGCCGCGCGAACAACCATACGCTTGACTGGGGCGTTGAAGGCATGCGCGAGACGAGCCGGGTGCTCGATGAGAGCGGTATCGTCCATGCAGGTACGGGCGAAAATCTCGCACAAGCCGGCGCCGCTCGCTTCTTGGAAACCGCACGCGGTCGCGTGGGGTTGGTGTCGTTTGCTGCAACATTCGCGCCCATGGCTCGTGCGGGTGATCCCGCCGGCGAGGCGCCGGGCAGACCCGGACTCAACCCGCTTCGTTTGGCGAAAAGAATCGTAGTCTCGTCGGAGATGCTCAAAAGTTTAAGACAAGTGCGCGACGCGCTGCCCGGCTACGAGTCAGGCTATTATGAGTCAGCCCCCGTCGTGGTCGCCGGATCGACGTTCAAGGCGGGCGACATGGCCGGATACAGCTACGAACCCGACCCGCGCGATATCGCCGACATCCTACGAAATGTTCGCCGAGGCAAGCAGTTCTCTGATTTCTGCTTCGTCACGAACCACGGCCACGAGCCTGGGAATTGGAGCCAGGAACCGCCAGATTACGAGCAATCCTTCGCGCGCAAAATGATCGACGCCGGAGCGGACGCATACGTTGGTCACGGGCCACATCTGTTGCGAGGCATCGAAATCTATAGGGGCCGGCCGATCTTTTATAGTCTTGGGAATTTCTTCGAAGACGACCTTGGGACCCCGTCCGGCGCCGACATGTTTGACGAATACGCGAAAGACCCACGGGTCGACACGGATGCGGAAGTGAAAGTCGCGGAGATGGCAAGAGGGTTCACGGACCCGATCTTCTATGAGAGCATTGTGACCGTCAGCCGATTTGAGCAGAACCAGCTTACCGAATCACGGCTCTATCCAATCGAGCTCGGTTACTCGAAAAGGTTTGCCGACCGGGGAATCCCGCGGCTAGTCTCCGGGCCACAAGCAAAGGTCATTCTGGAGCGTCTTCAGAAGCTGTCCGAGCCGTTCGGGACCCAAATTGCCATCGAAAGCGACACCGGGGTCATAAGGCTGAAGACCGGCTCGTGACTATGACATGACTCGATGGCGCGACTCAGAAGCTTACCCCAGAAAGCTGCGACGCGCTTTAAATCGGTGGTTAGGGACATACCAGTTACCGCAATGTCATTGAGAGAAAAGATACTTGTCGCTGGTTGTCTACAACTTGTGACAAGTCGCACCAAACCACTGAATCGTAGATTCTATACCAATAGAGGCTGAAAAAGTGAGCCAAGAACCACACCATTCGATCTCGACACCCATGGCATGAGCACAGGACATCTTGTTGTCCCTAAAGGCGCCGACTATGAAGCTCTTTCGCTTCCGGTCTTCAGCCTCAAGGAAGGACCGCGCCTCCTCATCACTGGTGGATGTCATGGCGATGAACTAGAAGGCCCAATAGGAAGGTTATCATCGTGCCAGCGCTCAATCCACTGGCCGTCTCGACATCGTTCTGGCCAGGATATTTTCCACGGTTTTGCATCGGCCTGCCAGGTCTGTATTTCGACCGGCTGGCGCAGACGACGCATGGATTCGCCGTTCGTTTCAAGCCTGGGGGCGTTGTGAACAAGGCGGTCCAATATGGCATGGCATACGTGGGCTCGCTAATTTTTTCATGCCATCTGGCCACCGGGAATTGGCTGGTGACGAGTGTTGACCGGCGGCCATATCGTTCTTCAAGGATTTCTAACAGGTATTGCGGAGCATTGCCGTCGATGGCTTGAAGCCCATAGTCATCGAGGATGAGCAGTTCAACGGAACCGAGACTTTTCAGGCGTGCCGCGAGGCTGCCGATGCCGCGGGCCTGTCCAGGTTCTGGAACAATGTCGGCATCCGGACATAAAGGAGTGATTGTCGCGGCAGGCCTTGTGTCCGAGGGCAAAGCCAGCCAGCTTTTCCCGATGCCTGTGGGGCCGACAATAGCACAGTTCTCGTGCTTCCTCAGTCGCCGGCGAGCAGCAGGTCGAGCACACGGCGATCATACTCGCGAGGGGCACGGCGAATGATATCCTCAGGAACAGCAGGATGGCTCAATGGTAATATCCGAAACCGCGGGTATTGGAGTGCTGGATCGGCTCCTGCTCCAGGCGCTCGGATTTGGGGATGCGGTCCAGTTCCTTTTAGGAAGGATTTGACACCGGGATAGTTGAGAACCTGGAATTCCAATGCGCGCTGTGCAGCCGCTTCAAGCCGCTCGGCGCCAAAGCGCCGTTCCAGCCCGATAATACCCACACATGCGCGGTAGCCCTGCTCGGAATGAGCGCGGCTCTCGATGATCCGATCGACGAAGATGCGCAGCATCGGACCGATCCGGCTGGCTTCGCTACGGATCTTTGCCGGCGTCCATTCGCGATAACGCTGATGGCTTGGCGGCATATGCGCCAAAATGGTCGTGTGGCGGCCGTTGCTGCTTGCGCGCGTGTGCACGGCAATTCGATCTCCGCCGAGGAATATTTCGATCGTGCGGAGGGTGAAGCGCACCTCCATCGCGGCGGGCGAAGCGGTAAGGGACCGAGTAAAAGTGCCGATGGAGCTCAATGTGATAGTCGATACCGACACGACAGCGCCGCCATTCCGCATGAGCCCTTGGTTCGGCAGGTAGCGGCTTCAGGTTCGGAGCGTCGAGCTCCTCGAACATCGCGCGCCGCGTCTTGCCGTACTGGCCGATGACACGCTCGTCATTGAGCCGGGTGATCAGGTCGGCAATAGCCTTGTTGAGGTCGGCTAGGTTGTAAGCTCAGGTTCCGCAATCGGCCCAGAAGCCAGCGCTCTACGATTCGACTTTCGCCTTGTCGCGGGGTTTTCGCGGGCGTGCAGGTAAACTTGCCGTCCCGTAATGACGGGCCATATCCGTATAGAAGCGATTGATCATCGGATCGAAGTGGCAGGCCTTGATGACCGCGCATTTGGTGTTGTCGCTGACCAGAAGCTGCGTCACCCCGCCAAAAAATGCGTAAGCCGTGTTGTGCGCTTCGATCCAGTCAGGCAACTGTTCGCTCCACGTCGTCCAACGCGAACGACAGGCTGGATGCCCCCAATCACCGCCACGAAGATGTGGGCATCATCCCGCACCTCGCCGGTTTTGCGATCGATGACGGGGATCTTGTCTCCGGCATTCGACGAACAGCTTCTCGCCACCGGCATGGTTCTGCCGCATCACCAGAGGAAGTCGGCCTTGCCAGTTCCGGAACAGATCACAGAACCTCGAATACCGACATCCATCGGGATGGCTGGCGATGTACTCTTCCCAGAGCACCTGCAGCGTCACATGCTTGCGCTTCAAATTCGCGCGCGACGGCAGACCAGTCCGGCTCGGGTTGTTTCCGCGTCCGGCTTGCACGCCGGGCGTCCCGTAAAGACGCTGCTCCAACTCGCTATCGCTGATCGCATCCGGTAATGGCCACGTCAGTCCCTCTCGGTGCAGCCGCTTCACCGTATCGCCGACCGAAGTCTCGCCAACCCCCAGCCGCCTGGCAATGACGCGGTTCGAAAGACTGACATCCAGCCGCAGTTTCAAAATCTCGCGCACCTGGCGGATCAAGCGCCTCCTCGTCGGCAATTCACTTCTCCATGGCGATGTTTCACCACGAGAAATAACTCCAACGATCGGGCCTCACGACATCTACTTACTGCGCGGCATCAGCTCGGAATGCTGCGCGAATAATTTTCGGAATGTTGCGCGTCATCAGTTCGGAATAGTGCGCGCCATCAAGTCGGACCGGTGATGAACGTTCGAGTATCTGCACAAGCTTGACAAGATCCTGAGGGCTAGCCCGTGTGGCGTGCAAGCACGCTGGCGGTCCTGGGGTGTAGGCGCGGGAGCCAGCTATTCGTCACGGTTCCCGTCTTTCCTTGTGAACATCGAGCAGCGATAGTTCCACCAAGCCAGGCGGCGGCCATCTAAAAACGCGATGGCACTGTCCGGGACATTATATTGGCGCATTGAACACCGCGTGGCGCATACTTCCAGAGCGCTATAATGCAAACCCGCAACGGCTATCGTAAACCCGGCGCCAGGTGGCCTGAATAGCCACAATAGGTTGAACAATGAGCGAAGCACCACATGTTACGTTTGATCTCGATACGCCCGGCGTGAGCAGGGGGCATCTTGTTGTCCCGGGAGGTGCCGACCGCGGAGAGCTTTCGCTCCCGGTCTTCAGTCTCAACAAAGGAGAGGGACCGCGCCTTCTTGTCACCGGCGGAAATCATGGCAACGAACTGGAAGGGCCACTTGTCGCGCGACGGCTTATTGAGTGGCTGCCAGAAGCGCAAACCTGTGGAAGGGTCATCGTCCTACCGGTGCTCAATCCATTGGCCGTGCAGGCATGGAGCCGCAATACTCCGCTCGACGGGTTGAATCTCAATCGCGTGTTTCCGGGCCGCGCCGACGGGTCAGTGACCGAACGAATCGCGGATGCGGTGTCGCGCGTATTGTTGCCAATGGCCGACACTGTATTTGATCTGCACAGCTTCGGACCGACGTGGGATTTTCCACCGGCCGCCACGACGCACCCGATTGCCGATCGCGATCTCATGGCCAGGACGGTGAGAATGGCGGAAGCGTTCAAATTGCCCTTGACTTTGGTCTGGGAATACAACGACACGGCTGGAATGTTCGATATCCTGGCCCAAAACCAGGGCAAGGTATTTGTTTGCACTGAATTCGGCGGCGGCACGGTCGGCGCGGATAATCTCGCGATTTGCGAGGCTGGGGTACGCAACGCCCTCATCGCGCTTGGGCTGGTCGAGGGTAAAGCCGAGTATCCAACATTCCATCAACAGGAGTCCGGCCAGACACTCGAAACGCATCCGTCCGACGAGTTGAAATCGCCTGCAACGGGCATCTTCGAACCTCGCTGCTCGGTGTTGGACGAAGTGAAGCAGGGAGATCTCATAGGCATCCTGCATCCGATGGATTCTCTGTCCGCTGAGTCCATTGATATCCGCGTGCCTGGAACATCCATCGTCATCGCCATACGATCGGGGGAGCATGTCGACGTCAACGAAGGGGTAGCGCTCGTTGCGCGACGGCTGAAGATCTAAGAATCAGGTGCAGACCAGCCAGCGCCTCGCGTGGCATTAGCGGAACGAATTTAATCCCCTCAGAATGACCCGAGTGACTGAATTGCAGATCAAAGACGTCCTCCTTGCGCCTGGCAACGGCGCATTCTTCTATGACGATCAAGTTGCCATTAGGTCAGGC
>NZ_JBVVQE010000142.1:0-5885 GCF_055811435.1 Mesorhizobium sp. WSM4837 | reverse complement strand
TGCTGGCCGGAGTGCTGTTGGTGCCAAGCTGGAGCACCCCTCATCCGGCCGCTTCGCGGCCACCTTCTCCCACAAGGGGAGAAGGGGGAGCCAATCTCGTGCAGGCCCATCGCACTTGATGGCCGATCCTGCCGGTGAAAATCTCGACAGGCGGTTCGGCGCGCTGCGCCGGTCCCAGAAGTCAGTCCAAAGACTCGGCATTGTGCCAGAAGCCGGCAAGTGTGCATGGCAGCCCATCATGAACGGTTGCGAATGAGCATGGTAACCACGAAGAAAGCGCCGACCGAACTGGTGATGATGCCGATCGGCAGTTCCTGCGGCGGCAGCAGCGTGCGCGCCAGAAGGTCGCTTGCCAGCAGCAGCACCGCTCCGAAGAGGGCGCAGCTTGCAATCAGGCGCAGATGCAACGGGCCGGCCAAGGGCCGGGACAGATGCGGGATCATCAGCCCGACGAAACCGATGACACCTGCGACCGAGACCAGGATCGCCGTCGAGAAGGCAGCGACGAGAAACGCCGTCCTGCGCATCCGCACAACCGGCACGCCGAGGCTTTCGGCAGCATTCTCGCCGGCCAGGAAGGCGTCGAGCTTGCGATGGTTCCACAGGCCATAGGCAAGAATGGTGCCCGCGCCAAGAGCAGCCAGCCCGACATTGTCCCATCGCGCCAGGCCGAGCCCGCCCATCGTCCAGAACAATACCGAGTGAGCGGCGCGCTGGTCTCCGGCGAAGACGAGATAGTTGGTCAGGGCGACGAACATGAACGAGACGGCAAGCCCGGCCAGTATCAGCCGTTCGGGGCCTTGCCCCCTCACCCGCGAAACCAGCAAAAGCACGATGCCGGCGGCCAATATGCCGCCGGTGAAGGCGGCAACCGGCAACGTCCAGATGCCGAAACGGTCGCCAAAAATGGTGATGACGGAAACAGCGCCGGCCGCGGCACCGGAGGACAGGCCGAACAGGAACGGATCGGCGAGGTCGTTTCGGGTTACCGTCTGCAGCAGCGCGCCGATGACGCCCAGCCCGGCGCCGACACAGATCGCCATGATCGTGCGCGGCAGCCTGAGATCGACGACAATCTTGGCAACCGGGATATTGCCGAGTGAGCCGGGCACGAGGTCTCCGTCCAGCCCGGCCGCATGTCCGAGCGCAGCAATCACGTCGCTCAACGCTATGACCGTCGATCCATAGGCGATCGACAGCAGAGCAAGCGCGGCGATTGCTGCCGCTCCTGCTGCCATGGCCATTTCGAATGCCCTGTGGCGCAAGCTCAGAAGGCTTCCGGGTGTATCGCGCTGGCGATCTTGCCGATCGCCTCGATGTTAGCAGGTCCGGGCGTCAGCTCGGCATAGCGCAGCGCGACGAAGCGCTCGTTCCTGACCGCATCGGTCTCCTTCATTGCCGGATGGACTTTGAGGAAGTCGAGCAGTTTCCTGTAACCGCCGCCGTCCTGGTAGTCGAGCAGGATCAGGAACTGCGGATTGCGGGAAGCGACCGTTTCCCAGTCCGTGTTGCCCCAGCTCGTCTGCATGTCGGCCATGATGTTGTCGCCGCCGGCAGCGGCGATCATGGCGCTGGGGATCGCGAACTTGCCTGATGTGAAGGGTTTGTCTTCGCCGGAGTCGTAGAGCAACACCCGCGTCCGCTCGCGGTCGCCGACCTTTGCCGTGATATCGGCGAGTTGCGCTTTCCAGCCTGAAACAAGTTTTTCCGCCCTGGCTTGCTTGCCGAAAATCCTGCCCAGCTTTTCGATGTCGCCGTAGAGCAGGTCCATCGAGGCGGCGGGGCGGTTGTTGTCGAGATGGACGCAGCTTTCCGTCAGCACCAGCGTCTTGATGCCGTGCGGCGCCAGCGTATCTGGCGTTACCTCGCCGCCCGGCTTCATGCCGTAATACCAGCCGGCGAAGAAGAAATCAGGCTCGACCGCGACCAGGTTTTCGAGCGTCGGGTATTTCGGCGCGAGTTCCGGGATCGCTCCCTGCCCGGCCTTGAATTCCGGACCGACCTTGTACCATCCGGTGATGCCGGTCAGACCGACGATCGACGGTTGCAGCCCCAGCGCGAAGGCCATCTCGGCCATGTTCATATCCTGGATGACGGCGCGCTTCGGTGCGGCGTCGAACGTCAGCGGTGTGCCGCAGCTGTCGACTGTTACCGGGAAAGCGAAGGCGGTCTGGGCAAGCAGCAGAGAGGCAAAAGACAGTGCCAGGCGTTTCACGGATGTTGCTCCTTGGTTAGATCAGAAGAGGCACGGTTCGGGACTTCGAACACCGTGAGTTCGCGGTCTTCGGTCGGATGGCGCAGCCGAAGCACCTCGACGCCGAAAATCTCGCGGATCAACTGCTTGGTCAGCGCCTCGCGCGGACCGGCGAGTGCCTGCAGGCGGGCCTTGTTCATCACCGCGACCCTGGTGGCAAATGGCGTGACCAGCGACAGATCATGCAGCACCGCCACGACGGTCATGCCAAGCTGCGATACGAGTTCGAGGAGTTCGCTGCGGGCGCGCGGATCGAGATGATTGGTCGGTTCATCGAGGAACAGGATTTTGGGCTCCTGGGCGATGGCGCGCGCCAGCTGGGCGCGTTGCCGCTCACCACCCGACAGCGAGCCGATCGTGCGGCCGAGCAGCGGCAACAGGCCGGTTCTGCGAAGCGCTTCGACGACGATGTCGCGTTGCTCGCTCCTGCGTCGCAAGCCGGCATGCGGGACCCGCCCAAGTCCGACGTAATCGATCACGGCAAGCCGCGGATCGGGTTGATCGGTCTGGCCGACGACCGCCATGTGCAGCGCCCGCTCGGCGGCCGGAAATGTCTCCAGCCGGCGTCCGGAAAATCTCACATCTCCCGCGCTCGGACGCAGCGTGCCGCATAGCATGCGCAGCAGCGTCGTCTTGCCGGCGCCGTTGGGACCGATGATGGCGAGGCGGTCTCCCGCCGCGACCGAAAGGCTGACCGCACTGACCAGGCGCTGGCCATTCGCCGTGGCGCTCAGTTCACGCGCTTCAAGAAGAGGCTGGCAGGCGTCCAACTTACCGTCACTTTCTCAATGGCGACGGAAGGAAGCTGGACCGGCCGACAAGACCGACGTCCACGTCTCCTCCCGGCACACCCCGTCCGGTCAACTCGTGCGATGGCAGGTCTCCTGGCTCGCGGGTCCTTGCGCCATCCTGCCTTCCCAGCCTTGCCGGCCAGTGGCATTTTCGGATTTTGCTCGCCGCTTACAGTTGCGGGGGCAGCCACGGCCTCGATCCGAAGATCTCACCGTGTTCCCTTTTCACCCCTCGCCTTTCGGCTTGGGGACCATCAGTCAGCCACCCTAGTTTTCCGCCAATCCCAGCGCAATAAGTTTCCGGGGTTCGGAGTGCCCCGCGAGCAATGGTCTTGTCAGAACGAGCATACCGAATCTCGTAATGTAATAACGTTACTACTTAAAAGACAACGCCTGCTCCCGTCAAGCCCTTCGCCCAACGCCTTGGACTTGCCGACCACCGTCGCATTGCGCGGTGCGCAATTTCGATCAAACTGCCTCCACCAGGAAGCGGTATCATGATCTGTCCAATGCGCAGTCCCACAGCAAGGAGCCATATGAACCCGACCGAGAAAGCGCTGTGGTTCGTCGAAAGCCACCTGCCGGAAGCCATCTCGCTCGACGATATCGCCAACAGCAGCGGCGTGTCGCGCTTTCACGTGACGCGGGCTTTCGCTGCGGCGACCGGCCGTTCGGTGATGGGCTACCTGCGTTCTCGCCGGCTGACCGAGGCGGCGCGCAGGCTCGCCGCCGGCGCACCGGACATTCTCTCGGTCGCGCTCGACACCGGCTACGCCTCGCATGAGGCTTTCACCCGCGCCTTCCGCGACCAATTCGGCACCACGCCGGAACTGGTGCGCGCGCAAGGCTCGCTCAAAAACCTCGATCTCGTGGAGCCGATCCTGATGGACCAGTCCTTCCTCACCAATCTCGAGCCGCCGCGTTTCGAAACCAGCCGGCCGTTCCTCATCGCCGGTCTCGGCGAGCGCTACAGCTGCGAAACCAGCGCCGGCATCCCGATGCAGTGGCAGCGGTTCGGCCCCTATATCGGCAACATTCCAGGCGAGGTCGGCGACGTCGCCTATGGCGTCTGCGTCAACGGCGACGACGCAGGCAATTTCGACTATATCGCCGGCGTCGAGGTGTCCGATTTTTCGGACCTTCCGAAGGAGTTTTCGCGCGTACGCGTGCCGATGCAGAAATACGCCGTGTTCGCCCATCGTGGCCACATCTCGACCATCCGCCGCACGGTCAACACGATCTGGAACAAATGGCTGCCGGCCTCCGGGCACAAGATTGCCGACGCGCCCGAATTCGAGCGCTACGGCCCCGAATTCGATCCGCGCAGCGGCAATGGCGGGCTGGAAGTCTGGATACCGGTCGGGTGAGGAAGGGCCAGTTTTCAACTTGTGTTGGAGACTAGTGTCGAGGCGCTCCGCCTTATCTTGCCTACTCCCCTTGTCCCACAAGGGGAGTAGGGAAAGACGCTACAACTCCAGGTTCCAGTTCTGGCCGACCAGATCCTTGCCGAAGGCGTGGTGGCGTTCCTGATTGGCCAGCTTGAACCCGGCCGCCTCGTAGATGCGGCGCGCTGAGGTGAGCACGTCGTTGGTCCACAGCGTCAATGTCTTGTAGCCCTTGGCACGGGCAAAGCCGATGCATTCCTCGACCAGCCGCCTGCCGATGCCGAGACCGCGCGCCGAGGGTTCGACGT
Organism: Mesorhizobium sp. WSM4837; assembly: GCF_055811435.1. Lineage (NCBI taxonomy): Bacteria > Pseudomonadati > Pseudomonadota > Alphaproteobacteria > Hyphomicrobiales > Phyllobacteriaceae > Mesorhizobium > Mesorhizobium sp. WSM4837. The sequence continues at coordinate 1,147 of NZ_JBVVQE010000142.1, read as the reverse complement.
AGAGCAGGCGCAGCTTCGCCACCGCGTCCGACTGGCGCACGACGAAGACCGAGCCGACGACTTCCCCTTCCCGCTCGGCGATCCAGCTGCGTTCCCATTTCGGATCGTAGGATTTGGCGAAAGCGCCGAGGATTTCGGCGACCAGCGCCTCATAAGTTTCGTCCCAGCCATATTCCTGCGCGTAGAGCAGGCCCTGGCGATGGATGATCCAGCCGATGTCGCCGACCTGCAAGGACCGCAGCATGTAAAGGACCTTGGGCTCTGCACTCTCGCCCAGCAGGCGCTGCACCGTCTGCATCGCCTTGACCAGCCTGTCCTGTTCCGGTGCGGAAAGCCGCTCGAGCAGGGCCGCGACCTGATCGTGCGAACCCTGGTTCAGCGGCGCGAACGCCGCTCTTCCCGCCGGCGTCAGCGCAATCGACGAGCGCCGCGCATCGGCTTGCGTCGCCACGCGCTCGACCAGACCACGCTCCTCGAATTTTTTCAGCAACCGGCTGAGATAGCCGGGGTCGAGCCCGAGATCGCGCGCAAGATCGGTGGCGGTCAGGCCATCGCGATGCGCCAGTTCATAGAGCACCCGAGCCTCGGTCAGCGAGAAGGCGCTTTTCAGCAGCCCTTCATCGAGCAGCCCGATCTGGCGGGTGTAGAAGCGGTTGAAGCCCCGCACCGCATCGATCCGCTCCCTGCCGGGTTGATGATGAATCGTCATGGCATCCTCCTGCCAGCACAAGATCAACCACTTAGTTGACTTAGTCAAGTATCAGTTCGAAGCAGGCTGCGGCTGTCGATCAGCTCACTCAGCGCCTTGACTCTCGCCAGCCACCGGCTTATCTCACCGCCACGTTAGCACTCGCCATTGGTGAGTGCTAAGCGTAGGTCCGGCGCCGCCGGACGGAGGAACTATTCTCACCATTCTCACCGAGGAATAAAAAATGGCAAAGTCGAAGTTCCGCCCGCTTCATGACCGCGTGGTCGTACGCCGGGTTGAATCCGAATCCAAGACTGCCGGCGGGATCATCATCCCCGACACGGCGAAGGAAAAGCCGCAGGAAGGCGAGATCATCGCCGTTGGTTCCGGCGCCCGCGACGAAGCCGGCAAGCTCGTCCCGCTGGACGTCAAGGCCGGCGATCGCATCCTGTTCGGCAA
>NZ_JBVVQE010000141.1:0-5891 GCF_055811435.1 Mesorhizobium sp. WSM4837 | reverse complement strand
CGTCGCGATCCACCTCAGCGCGCTCTCGCCACCCACCTTTCAGCGCGACGCCAAGCTAAAAACGCTCTGCATTATGCTCACGCCCGGATTATGCGCAGTTGGCCGAGGCGGATGTGGGCCAGTCGCCGTTTCCACCTCGGTGACCTTGACATAATCAGAGGGCTTCGAGGAAGCGCATCAAATTGTCGGGCGGTCGGTAGCGTCCAAGCCTGGCCTCCTGGGGCTGCAACTTCCCGAGCGCCAGCTCTTTCATGGATAGATCGGCCTCCACATACATGTGCGTGGTCGCGGTGTCTTCATGCCCCAACCAAAGCGCGATGACGGTGATGTCGACACCGGACTGCAGCAGATGCATTGCTGTCGTGTGCCGGATCACATGGGGCGAGATCAAGCGGCCAGCGAGAGAGGGAAAATGGCGCCGTGCTGCAGCGACGGCGAGATCCAGCCGTTGCGTGACGTTGGAGCGGGTCATCTTCGCGCCTGCGCGGTTTGGCAGCAGGAAGCCGTCCTGCGCGTTTGCTCCCAGCGATCGCTGCCATCGCCGAACGAGGGCGGCTGTCGGGCGCCATAAGGGAACGCACCGCTCCTTGCGCCCCTTGCCATGCAGGTGCACGGCAGGCTGGCCTTCAAGAACAATATCGCGGCAGCGGATTCCGATGATCTCGGAGACGCGTGCGCCGGTGTTGTACATGAGACTGAACAGCACCCGATCCCGCCGCCCCGCCCATGTCGCATCGTCGGGAGCGTCGAGGATGGCCTGGATCTCCGATCGCGTCAGGAAGCCGATCAGCGGGCGATCGGCCCTCTTCATCGGAATGGCGAGCGCCTGCTCTATGATCCCGAGGGCGTCAAGATCATGATGTCCCGCGTATTTGAGGAATGTTCGCAGCGCGGCAAGCCGCGCGTTCCGGCTCCGTACGCTGTTGCCGCGAACCTTCTCCAGATGGTCGAGGAAATCGAGCAGCAGTCGCGCGTTCAGATCGGTGAGCGCGAGTTTGCTCGGAGGCTTGCCGATTGACGTCTCGGCAAACGCCAGAAGCAGTCGGAACGTATCGCGGTAAGCCGCGATGGTCCGCGGGCTGACGGCGCGATGTTGGCCCAGATGCTCGACGAAGAAGCGCTGCACCAGCGCGGCGAACGACGGTGTTGTCTGCTCACCCATGACAGCGCTCCTCCGCCGCAAATGCTTCGAAGCGATCGCCGGCCGCGACCATCAGGTCGGGAATGCCGGTCAGGTACCAATAGGTATCGGAGACCTTGGCATGGCCGACATAGGTGGCCAGCGCGGCGATGGCATTGTCGATATCCGCGCCTTCGTTCTGCCAGCGCTGCACTCGCCGGCAGATGAAGGTGTGGCGCAGATCGTGAATGCGAACCTCGTCATAGGCCCCACGAGCAACAATATTTGCGTCCCGACGCAACTGCTGAAATGTCCAATGGACCTGACGCTTGGACGGCACTTGCCCTGAGGCGCCGACGAAGAAAGATGCATCCGACTCGGCCGGAGCGTAGCGGGCGCGGATTGCCACATAGCGCGAGAGCGCAGCGGCGACGCTGGCATCAAAGGGTACGTGCCTTGACTTGGTGAACTTGGTCATGCGCACGGTCAGACATCGGCCGGCAATGTCGACGTCGCCGCATCGGAGCTTGAGTGCCTCGGAAATCCGCAATCCCGTGGCTGCGATCAGCCCCAACATGGTCTCGTATGTTGCCGGTCGAATGGAGTGTTGCGGCTGCAGCCGCCGCGCCGCCTGCAGCAGAGCGACGATCTCCTGGTCGGTGTAGATATGTGGCGTCCGGCGCTGGTGCGCTTTGCCGAATATGCTGCTTACGGGAAGCTCGTTCCGTGGGTCGAGACGTCTCTCATGCTCGGCAAAGGGCCGCAGCACTTCGAGGCGGCGCACCCAGGAGGTTGGCGTCGCGTTCCGCGCCTCCCCCTGAACCCAAGCGACCACGAGCGTCGTCGTCAGCGGGCCGCGATGGCCGGACAGATCGGCGAAGCGAGCGAACGACCGCAGCATTATGCCAGAGGTCTCGAGCGAGAATCCAAGGCGACGTCGCTCCACAAGATAGGCGTCGATCCGCGCCTGCATGGTCAGCGACCGGCTCATGCCACACTCCCCGGCCACGGCATAGCGACCGCCGCGAGCCGCTGAAGGTCGACCTTCGTGTAGATCATGGAGGTGTCGATGCTCCGATGGCGCAGGATATCGGCGATCTGCTTCATGGGCACACCAGCGTTCAGCATGCGGCTGGCGACGCTGTGCCGGAGGATATGAACGCGTGTCTGAGACCAGCCGCAACGTTTGTAGGCGGCGAAAACGGCGCGCCTTACAACGTCTTTTTGGATCGGCAGGTCATAGGGCGCGACGTGGCGTACGAATATTGCGCGGTTCGTGCTCGGTGGACGTTCATGCCGCAGATACGCAGCGATCGCGTCACCCGTCTCGGGCGGCAAGGGAAGGACGTCGAAACGCCGGCCCTTTGACCGGGAAATGCGGATCGTACCCTGCCGCCAATCGATGTCGCCGAGCTGCAGTTGCACAACCTCACTGGTTCGGAGCCCAAGATCGGTCAGGCACCGGACCATGGCGTAGGCCCTCCGGCGCGACGGGAAATCCTTGTCGAATGAAGCGAGCAGAATCTCAATCTGCGTGTCGGAAAGCACATCCGGCAAGCTGCTCAGCTGCCAGCATGCAACGCGAGGGATTGCGCCGAGTAGATGCTGAACGTCGTCGCCCATCATCTGCCGAAACCGGAGATAGCAGCTGATCGCACCCCCAACAATGCGAATGGTGGCGGTCGTCCAGCCCTGCAGTTCGCCGAGGATGAAGCGTCTCACACGCGCCGGCTCAAGGCCGGCGATAGAGATCTCCCCTTCCGGAAACTGTTCCTCAAGAAAGCGTCGAAGAATCCGCTCGCGCCTCGCTCGTGTGCTGACGGCTAACCCGCCGACATCGCGCATGTAGGCCCGGAATGCCGCCAATTCCCCGCCATGTGTGGTGTGTGCGGTAGCTGCGGGAATGGCGCCTTCGGCACGCAGCACTGCAAGCAAATGCGTGATGGCCGCCCTGAGTTCGTGCGGCAAGCGACGGGCCGGATAAGGGCAGTCACAGACGGGAAGATGCTCGCTGATAAACCGAACTCGCGCGGCTTCGCCTATGGACTCTAACGCGAGCCGTTCGGTCGAGATCCAGTGGGCGAAATGGGCAATGCAGCACAGATAAACACGTGCGGTGCTGGGCGCATAGCGGGCACGGCCCAGGTGCTCAAGATAGCGCTCCGAGAATGGCCCCAACGGGCTGTTCTCAAGCCACTGACGGGGCGCCGGCTGCAGTTTGATTTGGTTCATGACGATCTCCTCTACGGTTGGCGCGCAGAGGAGATCAGCATTATGTAAACCTACGGTCGCCCGGCCTGCTGGGGGATGCCCGGCATCCGCTCGCATCCCGAACGTCGCGCACACAAACTGCGCATAATCCGGGCGTGAGCATAATTGCGGCCCAGGGCAAAACCGCGCAGCGCCCCTTCGGCGGCGTTGTTCGTAAGACAAATCTGGCCGTCCTCGATGAAGCGGGCAAAGCGGTCCCACCGCCGGAGCATATAGTCGATCGGCTTGGCGACCGAGGCCGAGCGCGACAGGCGGGAGCGCTCGTCCCGCAGCCACTCTTCGAGCTTCGTTAACAGTGGGGCACTTCTTTCCTGGCGAACCGCCAGCCGCTGTTGAGCATGCACGCCATTGATGTCGCGCTCGATGTCGAACAGCGCGTCGATGCGCTTCACCGCCTCCAACGCCACCGGTGAGATCGCCGGCGCCTTCTTTCCGCGCCGCGCATTGGAGGCAATGTCGGCCAGCTCGAAGAACTGTCGTCGCGCATGGGCCCAGCACAGTGCCGGTGTGATCGCACCCTGAGGCCGCGACGGATCGTAAAGCGTGTTGTAGCCGCTATAGGCGTCGGCCTGCAGGATGCCGGTGAAGTCTTGCAGATGGCGCTCGGGGTGATCCTGTCGTCGATCGCGCGAGGCGTAGTAGAGCGCGGCCGGCGGCGAGGTTGCGCCAAACGGCCGGTCGTCACGGACATAAGTCCAGATGTGGCCGGTGGCCGTCTTGCCTTTGGCCAGGATCGGCACCGTGGTGTCGTCGCCATGCAGCCGCTCTGCAGCAAGCACATGGGCCTCGATCAGCGCATGCAGCGGCTGCAGCACCAACGCGCAGGCGCCGACCTGGTCGGCCAGCGTCGACACGCTCAGATCGATGCCTTCGCGGGCGTATCGTTCGCTCTGCCGGTTCAGCGGCTGATGCTGACCGAACTTCTCGAACAGGATCATCGCCAAAAGGTTCGGGCCGGCGAAGCCCCGCGGGGTTACGTGGAAGGGGGCCGGCGGCTGCGTGATCTTCTCACATTCCCGGCACGAGAACTTTTCGCGCACCGTCTGGATCACCTTCCACTGGCGCGGGATCACTTCCAGCGTCTCCGTCACGTCCTCGCCCAGCTTCGACAGTTTCGCCGATCCGCAGCAGGGACAGCTTTCGGGCGCGGCGATGACGACGCGCTCGCGCGGCAGGTGCTCTGGGAACGGCTTGCGCGACGGCCGCTTGCGCTCGAACGACTTGACCGACTGCGTCTGCGCCGCCGCTTTCTCGGCCGCCAGCTCATCCTCTGTCGCGGCCGCCTCGAGGTCCTCCAGCTGCAGTTCCATCTGCGCCAGGAGCCGTTCCTTGCGCTCCGAGCGGCTGCCGTAGAGTTCGCGCCGCAGCTTCTCGATCTCCAGCTTGAGGTATGCGATCAACGCTTCTGTCGAGGAGTTCACCGCTTGAGCACGCGCCGCAACGGCCTCCGCCTCCATGCGCGCGGCCCGCTCGGCGAGGATCATCGCATGGGCGCTAGCAAGATCGGACGGAAGCGAATCAAGGGCGGAGTTCACAGGCCCGAGCGAATCACATCCTCCCCCGATTGCAAAGACAAAACCGTTATCCCATCGACGTCGGGCGCCAGGTTTCCTGCGGGTTTCGCCAGTCGATCCCGGAGAGCAGATAAGCGAGTTGGGCAGTCGAGATCGTCACCGCGCCGTCGGCCGGCGATGGCCACAAAAAGCGTCCCCGCTCCAGTCGTTTGGTGAACAGGCACGCCCCCTGGCCGTCGTGCCAGATGACCTTCAAAAGATCACCCCTGCGGCCGCGGAAGCAGAACACATGGCCGCCCAAGGGATCGCGCTTGAGCATCTCCTGGACCTGCAGCGCCAGCGATGGAAAGCCCTTCCTCATGTCGGTGTGACCAGTGGCCAGCCACACCCGAACGCCAGTCGGGACCGGAATCATCCCTGGCGCGCCAGAACCCGCAGAACACGGGCAAGAGCGTTGTCATCGACCTGATTGTCGACCCGCATGACATAACCATCAGAGAACTCGATCTCGATCCGCCCCGCACCCGGCGCAGGAGCACTGGTCATCCTTGGCGGCGAGGATTTCTTTCGCTGCCACGGCGTCGTCAACCACGTCAACCGGCAGAAAGGCGCCGGCCGCACGAGCGCGTCTCACCCCAAAGGCGCGACGCCAGCGATAAATCAGCGACCGATCGAGATCATGGCGGCGCGCCACCTCGGTCACCGTGACCCCGGGCTCCAGCGTTTCTGAGACAAGCTGCTCCTTCAGCGCCGTCGACCAACTCCGACGCCGGCCCGTCCCACTCACAATCTCCATCCGATGAATGGACACGTGGCTATCCTCGCTGCTTGCATCGTGGTCATTGGATTCAACCACGACGACAGCGCTTCACCTCCTCACAAACAAGGCGGTCCTCACCGGGTGCTTACCTTGTGTGAGACGTCAGGCGGTTGCGCAGGTCACGGCTTTCCACTGCGCCATTGCGCGGATCCGATGGATGTGGATG
>NZ_JBVVQE010000140.1:0-6009 GCF_055811435.1 Mesorhizobium sp. WSM4837 | reverse complement strand
GACGGGCTGGTTTCCGGCCAGGTCGAGAAGCTGGCCGAAGGCCGCGACATCCTCAGACGTGCGCTGGAAGCAGACCTGCAGAAAATTGCAGCGAGCCGCAGCGACATAGACGACATCATCGCCGGGCACGTCGGCAAGCTGACCGAAGGCCGCGACGCGCTGACCCGTGCGCTGGAGGACGACCTCTCCAAGCTCGCCGACACGCGCAAGGAAGTCGACCGTTCCCTGTCCGGCCATATCGACCAGATCGCCGCCAGGAGCACCGACATCTCGGACGCCATTGCCGCCGACGTCGAAAAGATCGAGCAGGCGTTCAGCCGCCAGACCGGCATCATCGAGGAGCGTGCCGGGACCATGGAGCGCGCGCTGTCGACCGGGGTCGACAACGTCCGCAGCGTGCTCGAAAAGAGCGCCGTCTTCGTTGCCGGAGCGCTGCGCGAAAAGGTCATGGAAGTCACCAGCGCACTGCATGAGCAGGCAGGTGCGGCTTTCAGTGACGCCGATCGCAAGATCGCCGAACGGGCGGAGCAGACCTCTGCTGCCCTGCTCGCCAGGGCGGAGGATATCGCACGCACCTTCGAGGAAGCGGATCGCCGCCTCGCCGCACGTGCCGAAGACACGTCAACCGCGCTCGTTGCCCGGGCAGAGGGTGCATCGAGCGCAATCATGGCCCGCGTCGACGACACCTCGAACTCGTTGCTGGCGCGCGCCCAGGAAACGGCCGACCAGCTGGCTGCCCGTGCCAGCGAGATCGCCGGTACATTCGATGCGGCGGACCAGAAGCTGGTTGCCCGCGCGGTCGAAACGGCACAGTCGCTGGCGGAACGCGCCGGCGACATCCTGCGCAATTTCGAAGGCGCCGACGAACGGCTCAGCGTGCGCATCGGCGAATCGGCCGAAGCGCTCGCAGCGCGTGCATCGGACCTTGGCCGCATTTTCGATGCTGCCGACCAACAGCTGATCTCGCGCATCGCCGAAGGTTCGGAAGCGTTGTCGGCCCGCGCGTCCGAGATCGCCCGCATCTTCGATGAGGCGGATCACCGCCTGGTGTCGCGTATCGCCGACAGCACGTCGACGATCGGAGAACATGCCGACAACATCGTCGGGGCCTTCGCCAGCACCGAGCAGCGGGTTGCCGAACGTGCAAAGCAGACCGGGCAGGACCTGGCCGTCCACGCCCGTGAGATCGAGCAGGCGCTCGCGGGCGCCGACGAGCGCCTGGCCTCCAGCGCGGCGGCCGCGGCGGCTCGCGTCGAGGAACAGGTTGCCGGCGTCGAAAACCGTCTGGTCAACACCACCGAAACGATAGGCCAGAAGCTCAACGAGCAGGTTTCGACCGCTGAGGCGCAGCTCATTTCGCGCGCCAACTCGATCGCCGAAACCTTCACTGCGGTCGGCCAGCATATCGGCCAGAGCACCAACGACGCCGCCAAGACCATCGGCACCAACACCCGCGAACTCAACACCATGCTTGCGGCACGTTCGGCCGAGATCTCGAAAATCCTTGACGAAACGGCACGGCCTCTGGTCGAGCGCTTCGCCCACGGCGGCTCGGAATTGCAAAAGAGCATGGAAGAGGTGACCGAACGCGCCACCGAGAAGCTGCGCAGCGAAAACGCCGCCTTGGTCGACGCGCTCGCCAGCCGCACGGCCGAAACATTGTCGGCCGTCGAAGGGGCGCGCTCGACGCTTGCCGACAGCGTCGCCGATCTCATCGGCCGCATGAGCACCTCGAGCGCACAGCTCGGCCAGCTGATCGAACAGGCGGCGGCCAATCTCGGCCAGGTCGACGAACGCCTGACCGGCAGCACGCAAAGCTTTGCGGCGACAACGGAAAAAGCCGCGCAGACTTTTGCCAGCTCGGCGCGTCTGGTCGATTCGAACACGACACGGCTTACCGAGCTGTCATCCTCGACCTTGCGCGAGGTTGCCTCGATCGCCACCAAGTTCGACGAGCACAGCCGGTTGCTGTCCAGTGCTTCGGACCTGTTGAGCTCGGCCCAGAGCAACCTCGAACACACGCTGGAAAGGCAGTCGTCGCTGGAGGACCTCGCCGTCGGCCTGGTCAAGAAGTCGGAGGATCTCGAAAAAGTCATGCGCTCGTTCGAGGATCTGGTCGGCCAGACGTTGCAGAACGCCGAAGGCAAGACGCTGGAGTCGGCGGACAAGATCCGTACCTCCATTGCCGACGTCGTCGATTCGGCAACCAAGCGCTTTGCCGACGCGACCGAGGAGATGCGACGCACCGCCAGCTCGATCAAGAGCGAGCTCGACCTTACCCGCGCCGAGCTCAAGAAGGGTGTCATCGAGATGCCGGAAGAGGCAAAGGAATCGACCACGGCCATCCGCCGTGCCGTTTCCGAGCAGATCAACGCGCTGAAGGAACTCTCTGACATCGTTGCGAAATCTGGCCGCAGCACCGACTCCTCCGAGCCGCGCAACCTGCGTCCAGCACAGCAGACGCCTGCCCCGCGCGCGACTGAGCCGCTACGCCGGCCTCCGGCCCCGGAACCCCTTGCCCCGCAGGCGCCGTCGGGTGACACCACACTGCGCGGCGACCTGGAACGCCCGCCGGAGACGGCGCCGCGCCAGCGCGACCCTAATGGCCGTGCGCCGCAAGGCGGCTGGGTGCGCGATCTCTTGACAGGGGCGTCGCGCGAAGAGGCCGCCAAGCCGGCGGCACCTTCGGAAGCGCCACGCTCGACGGCCCTTGCCCAGCGCTCGCCGCTTCATGTCGTGGAGTCGCTCAACTCGCTTTCCGTCGACATCGCTCGCGCCATCGATCACGACGCCTCGATCGAACTGTGGAACCGCTACCGGAGCGGCGAGCGTGACGTGTTCACCCGGCGTCTCTACACGCTGAAGGGCCAGCAGACGTTCGACGAGATTCGCCGCAAATATCAAATGGAGGCGGAATTCCGCGCCGCCGTCGACCGTTACTGCGACGACTTCGAAAAGCTGCTCAAGGACGTCTCGCGCAACGACCGCGACAACATGATGGCGCAGACCTACCTGACGTCGGACACCGGCAAGGTCTATACGATGCTTGCCCACGCCAGTGGCCGCCTGCATTGATCAGACGATAAGCGAACAGAAAAAGGCGGGAAACTCCCGTCTTTTAGGGCAATCGCTTCGGATTTGAATTTCACATCGTTACCGGCGTTGGCAGCGACAATTGAGTGCCCGGCCGTTCCGGCTGTGGTCAGATCACCGAATCGGTCCAGCGGACGATGTCCTTGGCGGCATCGCCGAACGCCCTGTCGAGCGCATCGACATAGGCCTGGTTGCCGCTGCCGGAGACGGGCGCGGTCGCGTTGAAGCTCTTGGAGGCGCGCACCTCGCCATTGCGGTCGTTCAATATCCGCACGAACAGCTCGACCTCGGCGTGTTGGCCGCCGTCGACGCGGACTTCGAAGGAACGGACCTCGACGATCACCTGATAGTCGATCGCCAGGCCCTCGCCCGGCTTGCCGACGCCGGCGAAACTGCCCGAGCGCTGGAATGTCTCGGCCAGCCGCGCCTGCACGATCAGCGGCAGCCGGTCGGCCCATTGCGCTCCCTTGAGGTACTGGATCGAGCGCACCGACGGCTTGATGACGATGTTCTGGCTGTCCAGCGCCTTGAGCGCGGAAGGCTGGGCGATGAGGATTTGTTGGCGGCCGCGGCCGCGCGCATCGAGCGACGGCGCCGACAGTTCGAATGTGTCCAGGGGCGCCGGCCCGCCGCCCGGCAAAAACGCGCAGCCGGCCAGCGAAAGCGCAAGCAATGCCACACCCGCAGTGGGCCCGCCCGCTTTGACTCCGCCCAATCTAAGCACGCCCAATTTAAGCACGACCGACTTCACACGCGATCCCCGTTGTCCCCGAATCGAATGAGCAAATCGCACCCGCAGCGTACTTGCCTGCCGTTCTTGGGGCCGGCGAAAGCCGAAGTCAACGCCGCACCCTGCCATCGAATTGCCGAACCTCACCTTCGCCGCCTGACAGGATTCGCTGCGGATTGCGGCTGAGATCCGTTACCGCCTCTTCGATGCGGTTGATCGAGCGACGGCTGTCTTGGACCAGCGCTTCGACGTCCTGCAGGCCCTGGCCGGAGAATCGCGCCAGATTGTCGGTGATGGTGCCGAGGCGGGCGTTCAGCGTGTCGGCGACCTGCTTGAACGATTTCAGGGTATTCCTGGCATCGGCTATCATGCCGTCGGCCTGGCCTGAGCCGAGCAATGTATCGACCTTGACGAGGATGCCGTCGACACGCACCGAAGCGTCGTTGAGGCGCTCCGCGAGCTGCTGCGCGTCCTTGATCGTCTGGTCGATATCGTCGGCCCGGTTGGCGAATTTGTTGGTCACCTTGGCGATGTCGGCGGCAGCCTCGTTGGCGTTTTCGCTGGCCTTCTGGATGTTGGCCAGCGCGGTGCGGACCTGTGCCGGATCGATGCCGTCGAGAACGCCGTCGACCTTGGCCAGCGTGCCTTGCGTCCTTTGGGCGAAATCGTTGATCGACCCCACCGCGGTGTCGACATTCCTGACGACCGTGTCGAACTGCTTGCTGGTTTCCTTCAGGTTCTCGGTCACCGTATCGACGTTGGCGACAATACTCTTGATCTGATCCTTGTCGACGGCGTTGAGCAGCCCTTCCGCCGCCTTCAGCGTGCCGTCAAGCTTGCCCGAGACGCCCCTCAGTTCCTCCGACAGCGAACTGACGCTGGCGAGGAATTTGTCGATGCCGTCAGAGTTCTTGGCCAGCGCATCGGAGAAGGTCTGCACATTGTTGACGGTCTGCGTCAGCGGCCCGCGAACGTCGCTGGTGAAGCCTTCGAGCTGGGAGAGAACCGTATCGGCGCGGGTGAAGATGTTCTGCGCCGTCTGCAACAGGTTGGTGACCGCCGACGGGTTGGCGACGATCTCGGCGACGCGGCCCTCCTGCTCCGCCTGGTCGAGAAGGTTGACCTCCTTGGGGTCAGCGCCCCTGAGCTCGATACTCGCTTGGCCGGCAAGGCTGACGATCCCGATATCGGCCTGCGTCGATTTGGTAATTGGCGTCGTGCGGCCTACTTCCGCTTCGGCTATGGCGTCGTTCGGATTGGCGGGGTCGATATAGACGCGCCTGACATCCCCGACCCTGACGCCGTTGAACAGCACGAAACTGCCGCGGCCAAGGCCGGAAGCCGATCCCGGAATGCGCACCCGCAGCATCGCCGTCTCACCCCTGTCGCCGATCGCGGCCGTCCAATAGACGAACGCGAATGCCGCCAGGATCGCGGCTAGCGTGAAAATGCCGACAATGACGTAGTTGGCTCTGGTTTCCATTTATCCACTTATGGCTACGCGCGGGCCGCAAGATCAAGTTGCCGCGCACGTTTTCCGCGAAAATAGGATTTCACCCAGGGTTCCTCGCTCTTGAGCATGTCGTCGATCGTGCCTTCGACCAGCACTTTCTTGTTGCCGAGCACGGCCACCCGATCACAAGCGGTGAACAGCGTGTCGAGATCGTGCGTGACCATGTATACGGTCAGATCCATGGTATCGCGCAGCTTGACGACCAGTTCGTCGAACTCAGCCGCGCTGATCGGATCGAGGCCGGATGTCGGCTCGTCCAGGAACACGATGTCGGGGTCGAGCGCCAGCGCGCGCGCCAGCGCCGCACGCTTGATCATGCCGCCGGAAAGCTCGGACGGGAATTTCTGCGCCGCATCCGGCGGCAACCCGACCAGTTCGACCTTGAGCATCGCCAACTCGTCCATCAGCTTTTTCGGCAGATCGAGATATTCGCGCATCGGCACCTGCACGTTTTCGAGCACCGTGAGCGCCGAAAACAGCGCGCCGTGCTGAAAGAGGACGCCAAGGCGCATGTCGATGCGAAGGCGCTCCCTCTCGCTCGCCTTTTCGACATCGACGCCGAACAGCTTGATCGTTCCCGACTGCTTGTGCACCAGGCCGACCACGACTACGCAAAGGGCCGACGAGGAGGAGATCGTGCTTTCTGCGCACGACGTCACCGTCTCCTTCGGCG
>NZ_JBVVQE010000139.1:0-6041 GCF_055811435.1 Mesorhizobium sp. WSM4837 | reverse complement strand
CCCGCCCCCCCCCCCCGCCGCCCCCCCCCCCCCCCCCCCCCGCCCCGCGCGCGGCCCGTCGGGGGGCCGGCCCCGGGGGCCCGGGCGGCGGGCCGCGGGCGGCGGCGCGCCCCGCCCCCCCCCCCCCCCCTTTCGTGACCGACCGTATCCCCACACGGCCCGTCCCCCGTATTCTGATGATCCCGAGACTTCTTGACAGACTCGGCAACAAAATCAACCGCAGATTACATCACCACAACCGTCGTGCCAACATCGACCCGCTCATAGAGATCGACGACGTCCTGGTTGCGCATGCGAATGCAGCCCGACGACACGGCGCCGCCGATCGTCCATGGCTGGTTGGTGCCGTGGATGCGGTAGAGAGTCGAACCGAGATAAAGCGCGCGCGCGCCGAGCGGGTTCTCGACGCCGCCGGCGACATAGGTCGGCAGATAACGGCCATTGGCGGCCTCGCGCGAGATCATCTGCGCCGGCGGTCGCCATTCGGGCCAGACCTTCTTCTGCGAGATCTTGTGCTTGCCGGCCCATTCGAAGCCCGGCTTGCCGGTGCCGACGCCATAGCGCCGCGCCTTGCCGTTGTTCTCGACCAGATAGAGAAAATTCTCCCGCGTATCGATGACGATCGTGCCCGGCTTCTCCGGGCCGTCATAGGCGACTTCCTGCGGCAGATAGATCGGGTTGATCTGCGGGCGCGCGATAATGCGCTTCTTTGACGGCGCCTGCACCGCCGCCGTGTGCAGCTGAGCCGGTTGCGCCTGCCGCTGAGAACGGCGCTGCGGCTTTTGCACCTCTTGCCGGTTCTGGCGGACGATGCCTGGCGCGCGGCCAAGCTGCAGCACCCAGGGCGCCGAAAGGTCGGGGCTCACCATCACCGGTGGCCTGTCGGCATAGCGGTCGTTGGCGCTGGAGGATGTAGCGGCAGTGGCCAGCACAGCTGCGGCGCCGAGCAGCGGGAACAAAAATGTCTTCATCGGAACGCACCCTGATCGTCGAACATGCCGGGGCGCACAAGCGTCCCCGATGTCGCGAACATTGGGCGCGGAGCAGCAACCGAAACGTGAATCGGAATGCGTAAAATGCTGCATTGTCAGTAAAGCTTTCGGTGTGGTTACCGGCCGGTTCAGGAATCTGGTAAAGCCGCGGTAAAGGCAGCGCTGAGGCGCATTAAGCAATGGAATTCCGCCATGGATGAGAAGACAGGCCTGCTCGCTGGACCCGATGGTATCGCGCGCTGCTTCTGGCACGGCAATCTGCCGGACTATTTGCACTACCACGATCACGAATGGGGCCGGCCGGTCGACGACGACCGCAGGCTGTTCGAAAAGATCTGCCTCGAAGGCTTTCAGTCGGGCCTGTCCTGGCTGACCATATTGCGCAAGCGCGAGAATTTTCGCGAGGCGTTCGCCGGCTTCGATATCGACAGGATCGCCGCCTTCACCGAACAGGATGTCGAGCGCCTGCTCGGAAATGCCGGCATCATTCGTCACCGCGGCAAGATCGTCTCGACCATCAACAACGCCAGGCGCGCGCGTGAATTGGCCGACGAGGCCGGCTCGCTGGCGGCCTGGTTCTGGAAATTCGAACCCGGCCCGGACGAACGGCCCGAAATCGTCGATCTCGCCCATCTGCGCGCCAACCCGACCACGGTAGTCTCGGTGCGGATTTCGAAGGAGCTGAAGAAGCGCGGCTGGAGCTTTGTCGGCCCGACCACCGTCTACGCCTTCATGCAGGCCATGGGGCTGGTCAACGACCATCTCGAAGGCTGTGTCTGCCGCGAGCAGGTCGAGGTGGAGCGCAAGGCGTTCAAAAGGCCGAAGTAGCTCCCTTCTTTTTCCTTCTCCCACAAGGGGAGAAGGCAACGGGCGCTCAACAACTCAAGCGCCGGCGCCCGCCAGAAAGAGCCCGGCAACGATAGCCGCTATCGTGGCAAACGCCGGATAGATCACGAGCAGGCTGGTCAGCAGCGCATCGCGCATGGTCGGCCCCGTACGCTTGTCTGCGGCAACCTCGAACGGTCCCGCCATTTGGGCTGCAGGTCCCGGTGCATGATGATCGGCCGGGCGCAACTGGGCGGGCAGTTCGCAGGTGCGGCTGTCGATGATGTCGAATTTCTGCGCCAAGGTCATGGCCCGACCCCCTTGTTTCGGCGCGCTTTATCGGCTGCGATTGTGTCGGCACGATGCCGCGCTTATGGCGGAATTGTTTCAGCTTCTTGGCTTCTCCCGCACGGGGAGAAGGCAGGGAGCAAACCCTTGCCGCGCCAAGCCCCATCGGTTAGGACACGCCCACTCGAAACAAGTCAGCTTTACCTAGCGAAAAGACCCATGCCATGGCCGACAAATCGGAAAAGATGAAAGCGCGGCTGCCGCGCGGGCTTGTCGATCGCGGCGCCGAGGATATCCGTGCCGTCGAGAAGATGATGGCGACGATCCGCTCGGTCTATGAGCTGTACGGCTTCGAGCCGGTCGACCAGCCGCTGATCGAATACACCGATGCGCTGGGCAAATTCCTGCCCGATCAGGATCGGCCGAACGAGGGTGTGTTCTCCTTCCAGGACGACGACGACCAGTGGCTGTCGCTGCGCTACGATTTGACCGCGCCGATGGCCCGTTTTGTCGCTGAAAACTTTGAGCGCCTGCCGAAACCCTATCGCAGCTACCGCTCCGGCTGGGTGTTCCGCAACGAAAAGCCCGGCCCTGGCCGCTTCCGCCAGTTCATGCAGTTCGACGCCGACACGGTCGGCACGCCAGGTGTCGCGGCCGACGCCGAAATGGCGATGATGATGGCCGACGTGATGGAAGCGCTCGGCATCAAGCGCGGCGACTACATCATTAGGGTCAACAATCGCAAGGTGCTCGACGGCGTGCTGGAGGCGATCGGCCTTGGCGGCGACGAGAATGCTGGGCGCCGGTTGCAGGTGCTGCGCGCGATCGACAAGCTGGACAAGTTTGGACCGGAAGGCGTCAAGCTTTTGCTGGGCAAAGGTCGCTGGGACGGCGGTAAAGAGGGCGAGGGGGATTTTACAAAGGGGGCTGGGCTAGACGAAGTTCAAGCAGCGTTCATTGTCGCCGTCGTTCTTCACAACCAACACGTCGAGGCTGGGCTCAAAAACGATGTAGGAAAATGGAACAGAGTACTTGAGGCCAACCCCACGGCCGAAGCGGGATTTGCTGAACTCAAAGAGATTGAAGCGCTTGTCCTGGCTGCCGGCTATGGTCCGGACCGCATTCGCATAGACCCCTCCGTCGTCCGCGGCCTCGAATATTACACCGGCCCGGTCTACGAAGCCGAACTGCTGGCCGAAATTCCCAACGAGGAGGGAAAAATCGTCCGCTTCGGCTCGGTCGGCGGTGGCGGGCGCTATGATGGCCTCGTCTCGCGCTTTCGCGGCGAGCCGGTGCCGGCGACCGGCTTTTCCATCGGCGTCTCCAGGCTGATGACGGCGCTGAAGAACCTCGGCAAGCTCGATACATCGGACGTGATCGCGCCGGTCGTCGTGCTCACCATGGACAAGAACACGGACAGTCTCGGCCGCTACCAGAAAATGGTGGCCGAGCTGCGCGCCGCCGGCATCCGTTCCGAAATGTATCTCGGCGGTGCCGGCATGAAGGCGCAGCTCAAATATGCCGACCGCCGCGGCAGCCCGGTCGCCATCATCCAGGGCGGCGACGAGCGGGCGAAGGGCGAGGTGCAGATCAAGGACCTGATCGAGGGCGCCCGGATGTCGGCGGAGATTGTGGACAACGCCGAATGGCGCTCCGCGCGTCCGGCGCAGGTGACGGTGGCGGAAAGCGATCTGGTTGGCGAGGTAAGAAAGATACTGGCGGCACAGGCGGCCGACCGTGCGAAGGGCGGCGCGTGAACACCCCCCTCTGGCCTGCCGGCCATCTCCCCCTCAAGGGGGGAGATTGGCAGCCGTACCGCCGGCACTTACCTTTCAACCTTGAAAATAGGGCGAAGGCTGCGACGAGACTAATCTCCCCCCTTGAGGGGGAGATGGCCGGCAGGCCAGAGGGGGGTGCCTCGCACCCAACCGATCAATGACCTCCCGCTACCCCGCCATCGCATCAGACATCACAAAACTCTTCGCCGCGCGCAACACGCATGCGGTCGAGGTGGCGGTGCTGCAGCCGGCCGACCCGTTCCTCGATATGGCCGGCGAGGATTTGCGCCGGCGTATTTTCCTCACCGAAAGCGAGACCGGACAGACGCTTTGCCTGCGGCCGGAGTTCACCATCCCGGTCTGCCTCGACCACATTGCCAGTCAAGCCGGCACGCCGCGCCGCTATTCCTATCTCGGCGAGGTGTTTCGCCAGCGCCGCGAGGGCGGAAACGAGTTTTTCCAGGCCGGCATCGAGGATCTCGGCGACGGCGACATCGCACAGGCCGATGCCCGATCGCTGGCCGATGCGCATGCGCTGCTTTCGCTGGTGCTGCCGGCCCAGGAACCAACGATCACGCTCGGCGACCAGACTGTTTTCGAGGCGGTGCTCGCCGCACTCGGCCTGCCGCGCGGCTGGCGCATGCGGCTGGCCCGCGCCTTCGGTTCGGCGGCGATGCTGGAGGCAGCGCTGGCCGACCTCGCCAATCCGCCGCGCAACGGCCAGCTTGCCGGCGCGGTCGCAGCCCTTGTCCTCGACGGCAATCTGGAAGCGCTTTCCTCGCACATCGCCGGCGGCATGGAACAGGCGGGTCTGTCGGCGTCGGCCGGACGGTCGCCGACCGAGATTGCGCGGCGCTTGATCGAAAAGGCCGAGCTGCGCAGCGTCAGGCTGTCGAACGAGGCATTTTCGGCGCTTAAGGATTTTCTGGCGATCGATGTGACGCTCGACGGCGCGGCAAAAGCGCTCGAAACCTTCGCAGCCGGCGCCGGCGTTTCGCTGGGCGCGGCGCTGGAGAATTTTTCAGCTCGCGCCAAGGCGATCGAAGCGCTTGGCCTGTCCACGGCAAAAATCCGCTACGACGCCGCCTTTGGCCGTCCGCTCGATTACTACACGGGCCTGGTCTTCGAGATCGCGGCGGAAAACGGTGACCGGCCGCTGGCCGGCGGCGGCCGCTATGACCGGCTGCTGACGTTGCTCGGCGCGAAAACGCCGATCCCCGGCGTCGGCTTTTCCGTCTGGCTCGACCGCATCGAAGCGTTGCGGGAGAAGGCGCAATGATCACGCTGGCGATTCCATCGAAGGGCCGGCTCAAGCAGCAGGCGCTGGAGGTGCTGGCCAAGGCCGGGCTTGCCGTCAGCCTGCCCGGCGACGAGCGCAAGTATCGCGCCCGCATCGAAGGCGTGGAAGCGGTCGAGGTGGCGTTCCTGTCGGCCTCGGAAATCGCAGGCGAAATCGGCCAGGGCTCGGTCGACCTCGGCATCACCGGCGAGGATCTGTTGCGCGAAAGCCTCGCCGATTGGGCGGCGCGCGCTGAGATCGTCGCCCGCCTCGGTTTCGGCAATGCCGATGTCGTGGTGGCGGTGCCCGACATCTGGCTCGACGTCGATACGATGGCCGACCTCGACGATGTCGCCGCCGATTTCCGCCAGCGCCACGGCAGGCGGCTCAGGATAGCCACAAAATACTGGCGGCTGACGCAGCAGTTTTTTTCGCAAAAGCACGGCATCCAGGTCTATCGCATCGTCGAGAGCCTCGGCGCCACCGAAGGCGCGCCGGCGGCGGGTTTGGCCGATGTCGTCGTCGACATCACCACGTCAGGCTCGACGCTGCGCGCCAATCACCTGAAGATTTTGGCGGACGGCGTCATCCTGCGCTCGCAGGCCTGCCTGGTTGCATCGCGGAAGCCGCGTGCGGCGGCCGACGAGGCTGTCATGCGCGGCATCGCGGCGAAGATGGGTGCCTTCCCTCCCCCTTGAGGGGAGAGTGGACAGCCGCCGAAGGCGGATGGACGGGTGGGGTCGTTGCGGCAGTGCTCGACGCGAGACGACCCCACCCGGGGGGGGGGGGGGGGGGGGCCGGCGCCCCCCGGGGGGGGGGGGGCGGCCCGAGCCCCCCCCCCCGGGTGGCCCCCCCCCCCCCCGGGGAGACGTGGGGGGG
>NZ_JBVVQE010000138.1:0-6162 GCF_055811435.1 Mesorhizobium sp. WSM4837 | reverse complement strand
GTGGCCATGCGCGACATATTCGCGGACCGATCCCGGCGTCAGGCCGACGCGGTATTCGTGGTTCTTGATTTCCCGGGTGCAGCCGACGCGCATTAGTTCCTCCTCGAATTTCTGATTTTGCGGGGCGGCCCATAAAACCATAAATAGCGCGGCAAGTGTTTGCGTATCCGGTTGTCGCCGGGCGCGGTGATCGCTATTCCTTGCGCCAAAATCTGTTCTATTCGCAGGAAGCACGAACGATGTCGCTCGACAGGATCGATATCGCCATTCTGGAGACATTGCAGAAGAATGGGCGGATATTCTAACGATGCGCGCACCCGGATGCAGTCTGGCTTGAATCGCCATTGCCATGAAAGACGGCTTGCCGAAATATTCCTGCTCGGCGTCGCCGCTCATGCTGGCGAAGTGCAGGACGGCGATTTACGGCTTCGGCGGCGGTGGGGTTTCTATCACCAATACGTCGCCTCCCAAAGCCAACGCCAGAGAGTCAGAATCTCTGTGCACGGTCGTTACTTCCACTTAGCAGAAGGCGGCAGGGGCTATCTGTCCGGCTCCGCGAGGCCTGCTCACGTCGCTTTGCCGACGGCCGCGTCCATTCCATCTCTTCCTCGGAAATGTCGTCGAACGAAGCGTAGTTCATGTTGTAGAGACGGGCGTAGAGGCCTTTTTTTGCGATCAGCTGTTCGTGGTTGCCGCTTTCGACGATCTCGCCGTTCTGCAGCACGATGATTCGGTCGGCTCCGCGGATGGTGGCCAGGCGATGGGCAATAACCAGCCCTGTACGCCCTTCCAGCAGTTTTATCAGCGCCTTCTGGATCAGCATCTCTGTATAGGAATCGATGCTGGCCGTGGCTTCGTCGAGCACAAGGATCTTGGCGTCGGCGACCAGCGCCCGCGCGAAACTGATCAGCTGGCGCTGGCCGAGCGAGAGATTGCCGCCACGCTGCTCGAGTTCGGTGTCGTAGCCATCGGGCAAGTTCTCTATGAACTCGTGCGCGCCGACGGCCAGTGCGGCGCGGACCACCTCCTCGCGGCTGGCGCCGGTCTTATGATAGCGGATGTTCTCCAGCACCGTTCCTGAGAACAGGAACGGCTCCCGCAGCACCATTGCCACCTGCTCTCCGAGCGAATCCTGTGTCAGGTCGCGCACATCGTGCCCGCCGACCAGGACCTGACCCGACCAGACATCGTAGAAGCGGTGCACCAGCGCCATCGAACTGGACTTGCCCGATCCGGTCGGGCCGACAAGTGCTACGGTCTCGCCCGGGTTGACGCGAAAGGAAACGTTCTTCAGCATCGGCAGGTTCTGCCGGTAGCCGAAGGTGACGTTCCTGAACTCGACCGAGCCGTCCATGTCGCGCGACAGCTTAACAGCATTGTCCTTATCGCTGACGTCCACCGGCACGTCGAGCACTTCGGAGATGCGCTGGCCCGAAGCCATGGCGCGCTGCATCACGCTGTACTGCATGGTGAGCGAGCGGATCGGGTCGAAGAAGCGCTGGATGTAGAACAGGAACGCCACCATGACGCCGACGTCGAGGCTGTGCGACAGCACCATCGAGCCGCCCACGACGATGACTGTCGCCATGGCGAACCCGGTCAGCGTGTCGACGATCGGCACCATCACCTGCGCATACCTGGCCGATCTCAGATGGGCATTGAGATTGGCCAGCACCTTCTCGTCATAAAGATCGAAATTGACATGCTGGCGTTCCAGGCTCTGTACCGTGCGCACGCCATGGATGCCTTCAGCCAGCGCACCGTTGGCGATCGAGTTGGTTTCATGCGCCGCCATGAAGGCGACCTTGGCGCGCGGCAGCCAGAACAGGCGCACGATGAACAGCACCGGCATGGTCGACAGCGTTAGCAGCCCGAGCCGGAAATCGAGCCAGAGCAGGACGCTGACGATGCCGAACAACAGCACGATGTCGCCCACCGACATCACTGACGTTTCGAGGAATTCCTGCATTGAATTCACATCGCCCTGCAGGCGCGACATCAGCCGGCCGACCTCGGTCTTGTCCATGAAGCTCAGCGAGACCCGCTGCACGTGGCTGAACATGGCGCGGCGCAGGTCGGAGAGCACGTTTTCGGCCACCTTGCCGACGACGCTCTCCTGCACATAGCTGGCGCCGTAGTTGATGAGGATGATCGTCGCGAAGGCGCCCGTCGCCCAGATCATCACCGATCGGTCGAGCCTGCCCGCCGCCATGCCGTGGTCGATGGCGTAGCGGATGACCAGCGGGATCGCCAGCTGCGTCAGCGTGAACACCAGGACCGCGGCGACCGAGATGAAAATCCGGCCCCGATAGGGTTTCACGAAGCTCCAGATGCGCCGCACGATGCGCGGATCATAGGCCTTGCCGAAGACTTCTTCCTCGTCGCGGTGCGAGCCGACGACCGCCTTTGTCGGCCGCCCGCTGGTGTCTTCCTTCTCGTCGCCGCTATGTGTCGACATCACGCGGCTCCGTTACAACGGGTCGGTCATCGTCCGGCCGCAGCTGCAGGTCGTAAAGGGCCCGGTAGCGTCCGCCGAGCGCCAGCAGTTCCTCATGCGTGCCGCGCTCGACGATCCGGCCGCCCTCCACGAACAGGATCTGGTCGGCATGCATCAGTGAACTCAGCCGGTGCGAGATGATGAGCGTCACGCGGTCCTTGGCGAAGAGTTTCATCGCTGCCCGGATCCGTTGCTCGGTGCCGGCGTCGATGGCAGCAGTTGAATCGTCGAAGACCAGCACCGATGGCCGCAGCATCAGGCTGCGGGCGATGGTCAGGCGCTGGCCCTGGCCGCCGGAAAGCGACGCGCCGCGTTCGCCAACGACTGTGGTGTAGCCGGCGGGAAGCCCGATGATGTAGTTGTGCAATTGGGCATACTCGGCGGCTTGCCCGATGCGGGTCTCGCGCGCCCATGGATTGCCGTAGGCGATGTTGTTCTCGATCGAGGTGGTGAACAGGAATGCGTCCTGCTGCACCACGCCGACCCCCTTGCGCAGCGATTGCAGCGTGACCTTGCTGATGTCCTGGCCATCGATGGTGATGGCACCTGACGTCACATCGTAGAAGCGCGGGATCAGGTGCGCGATGGTCGACTTGCCGCTGCCGGGCGGACCGACAATGCCGATGGTTTGGCCGGATCTTGCCTCGAAGGAGATCCCGGATAGCGTCGGACGGCCAGCGCCCGCGTAGCGGAAGCCGACATTGTCGAAGCGCAGCACACCGTCAGTGACGACAAGATCCTTGGCGTCGGGCGCGTCCTCGATATCGAGTTCGGTGTCCAGCAGTTCGAACAGACGCGTGCCGCAGGTCGAAGCGCGGGCGAATGAATTGACCATCAGGCCGAGCTGGCGCACTGGCATCTGCAAGATGGTCATGAAGGTGAGGAACTGGGCCAGCATGCCGACGCTGATCTGGCCCGCAATCACCTTCTGGCCGCCGAACCAAAGCACCAAGCCCATGGCGGCGAGGAACGAGAAGTTCATAGCGCTGGTGTTGCTGACGCGGATGCCGACGCGCTGGTTGGCGAGGTCCAGCGCATCCTGCTTGGCGCGGTCGAACTTTTCCAGCTCATGCCGCTGCGCCGCAAAAGCACGCACGACACGGATGCCACCGAGGTTCTCATCCATCACCCGGCTCAGCACCGACAGCCGCTCTTGCAACGTCAGCCAGGTGCTGCGCAGCGCCAGCTGCGTGACCGAGGACCGCCAGGCGACGAACGGCACAAAGCTCAGGCTGAGCAGCCCGAGCACGAGATCGGTGCTGATCAGCAGATAAGCGCCGACGCCGATCAGCACGCCGAGCAGCACGACGCGCAGGATGCCGGTGGAGAAGAACATGCGCACGCCGTCGAGATCGAGCAGGCCGAGCGTGATGAGATCGCCGGTATGGACCCGGTCGTGGAAGGAGAAGCTCAGGCGCTGGATCTTCTCATGGAAAGCCAGCCGCAGTTCATAGCCGGTCCGGTGGCCGATGGCCTCGCCATAGTAGTTCTGCGCCATGGTGAAGAGGCCGCGCAGGATGCTGACGACGAGCAGCGTGAGCGCCGTGTTCCACAGCGCGCGCTCTGCCGCAGGACCAGCACCAGCAGTCAAGGCGCCCTGCGCCTGATCGATGGCGCGTCCCAGCAAGCTCGGAATGAAAAGCTGCAGCGTCGCGGCAATGAAGGTCGAACCGATGGTGATGGCGACTTGCCAGGGATGGCGCAGCGTCATTCGCACGATACGCAGCAGGGTGCTGAGGCCTTTGCCCCAGGAGGCTTCCGCCACATGGACAAACGATTTGCCGCGCTACGCCGCGCCGCTGGTTGCATCCGTACGCAAGGGAAATACCCAGACCAATCCGGACATTAGCCCGGACGAATGAAGCAGACTCAATTCAGATGGCGATGTTACGCGTGTCCGACTTGACCGTTCAAGGGGCCAATGGCGGCATCGCACTATGCCTGAAAGGCGTGCACCATTGGTCGTCGCGATCGTCCGCGAAAGGCAGCCCGGCGCGGCGAGCGCCTCCACATCCCGGCCACGAATTCGTCCGCAGATATGCGTCGAGGCCTTCGATGCCGCTCTCCGAGCCATAGGAGCTCGGGCCGATATGCGGCAACGCCTATGCCGAGTTCGCATATTTCAAGCTCAGCCACTACCCTTGCGCGCGTTCCGAGACGTTTGGCTCTCGCTATCGACGGGCGGTTTGCCTCCCGAACGCTTCGTTCGACGCGTCAGCCGGGAAAAACTCCCACGACCAGTATTCCGGCCTCGCGGGCGGCCTCGACGAAAGCCTGCCGCGCAAATTCCGGCGGCTGCTCGCCTTCAGGACCGCGATGCAGGCTTCGCGGGCCTGCTTGTTCCGTCGGCCAGCTGCGGAGAAGCACTCGGCCGCCGCTCGGGTCGAAGGGATATTGATCCTTTTGTCGCGCCCGCCCAGTTCCACACGGACATAGCTCTTCCAACGCTTCGTGTCCAAATCGCCCGCCAAGAGCTTCCCTCAGTCCACCAACGGTCTTGAAAGAATCGTCCGGATGGTCCGACCAAGCCGGGCCTGCCGAATCCGTGGCGAGGATGCCGAACTTTTTCGAAAAGGCAACAAATGGCTTACGGGCATTGTCGGCCGAATCTTCCCGGCGCTGTTTAGAAGGTGGGGAACAAGAAGCAGCACGTTGATTGTTGACATGTCATGTTATCTAGCAACGCCTCCTAGCCGACCAAACCCAGCTCCCTTCAGGACAAGGCAAATAATCTTGGTCAATGCCGATGAGGGGATTTGCATGAGGAAATCTGTTGGGCTGTTCGCTGCGCTGGCCGTGATCGGTCAGGACGCAGCTGCGCAGGAAGCGACGGTGCTCGAACGCATCGTGGTGGAGGGGCTAGGCGGTGTGCCCCTGACCGCAACGATCGGCACCCTGCCGGAAGCGTATCCCGGGGGACAAGTTGCGCGAGGGGGACGCCTGGGCCTGCTCGGCGACATCATGGATACGCCGTTCAACATAGGCAGCTACACGGCGCAGACCATCGAGAATCAGGGCGCGCGCACGGTGGCCGACGTGATGATCAATGATCCTTCCGTGCGGAGCACCCATTCAACCGGCGGGATATTGGATTCCTTCTATATTCGCGGCGGAGAGGCCGGTGATAAAGATACGCCCACGGTCGAGGCCATATTCGACCACAATCGCCGCGATCATCTGGCGGAAGGGAAGGGCCTCTCCGCCGTTCCGCTTTGTATCGCCTGGCACGAACCAGTTGAAGCAGAGGGATAGCCGCAGTGTATCCGACGTCCGGACTCCTTCGATTTCGAAAAATCTCCCTGTTCAAACCTGCCAAACTTCTCCGTGTTCAAAGCTGGTCCTCAAAAAGAGGCGGGGACGCCGGGAACTGCACGATCCGCCGCTGGTGACACTGTTTGTCATTAGCCTGTGGAAACCAGAAATCGCGAGAGATTGGCAGCCTAGGTGTTTGATCCCGGGCTTCGCCGTCACCGGCAAGTGGCACATGGACGAGACATACATCAAGATACGCGGCCAATGGATGTGTCTCTATCGTGCCGTCGACGGAGTCGGCGACACGGTCGAGTTCTTCTTCAGCGAACACCGCGACTGCCGGCAGCCAAGCGCTTCTTCCGGAAGGCCCTGGAGCGCCACGGCAGACCGGATCGCATCGTCATCGACGGCAG
>NZ_JBVVQE010000137.1:0-6243 GCF_055811435.1 Mesorhizobium sp. WSM4837 | reverse complement strand
TCGGTGGCGCTCGTATCGATGATGAGATCGGCGTAGCCGCCACCGCTCCAGCGATCATCGGTCCAGTCGCGACAGCTGAAGTCGATGAAGCCGTCAGCGTCCGTGCCGAGCGCCTGCCTCAGCCGCGCCATAACCTCGGTGCGCAACGCGGCATCTCCCAGTTCCCGCCAGCGGAGGGCAAGCGGCCCGCCGACGAAGACGACCAACGCAGGGTGGCCACAATCCTTGCTGACGTCACAGGCAAAAAGTGCCGGCGGATCCCGCCACATCACCATGCCGCTCAGGCCCTTGGCGCGCCAAAAGGCGGTGGCATAGCGCAGCTGTATTTTGATCACCGCGCCGCTTTGCCAGACGCCGAGAACCTTTTGCAAGGCAGCCGGCAGCGGCGGCGCGAAGTCCAGCTTCGAAGCCATCATCGGCGGCATGGCGATCAGCGCTATTCGAGCCGTGATCGAGCCCGTCGTCGACGCGAGACGAACGCGTCCCGGTCTGCGCTCGATCGTTCTGACCGGTGTGTTCAATCGCAGGCGGTTGCCGAGATCGCCAGCCAGATCATCCGCCAGGGACTGCATGGTTTCGTGCACGAAATACTGCAGCTCCGACACCTCGTTGGTGATACGGCGGTCATTGTCGATGAGGTGCCAAAGCGGCAGTTTTTCAAGCGCTTGGCACCACAGGCCCTCGATCATCGAGCGGAAAGCCGCCTTGGCCTCGCCAGGATCGTTCTGGCGATCGAGCCATGCGGCGACGGTCAAGCCGGCGATAGCCGGATCGCCCGGTGCGATCGCGTTCATGCGGTCGCGGATCGACATCGAGGCGTGGTAGATTCGCTCGACTTGCTTTGCGCCGGTCAGCGGCTGGGCAACGAACTCGCCCTTAGCATAGGTCTCGACCAACGTCTTGCCGCGCGTTCGCACCAGGGCCATCAGTTCCGGCATGTCCTCGCACAGGAACTGACCGCCGCTGTCGATCCGCTCGCCAAGCCCGTTCCACTGGGACTCGACCCGCCCGCCGACGCGGCCGCGCGCCTCGAGCAGCGCAAGATCGATGCCGGCCTTGCTCAATTCATGCGCGGCTGACAGGCCGGTAAAGCCGGCGCCGACGATGGCGACATCGGTTCGTACGGTCTGGCGCTTCAAGAGCCGGCCCTGAAGGTCTCGAAGTCCGCAATCATCCGCGGCTTGAGCTTCGGAGACAACGGTCCTGTCGAGATCATCAAACCCCGCTCGATCGAATTGCAGGTTGCTGGCTGCTCCGCCCGGCGGCCCGCTTTAGCCAATGGTCTTTTCCAGCATGCTTATCCAGTTGCGGTAGGCGATCTTCTCGATCAGCGCGCGACCGAAGCCGCGCGCGGCGAACGCGTCGAGCAGCTTCGGCAGGCCGGTGACGTCGCCGACCACAGCCGGGATCATGGCGCCGTCGAAGTCGGACCCGAGCCCGACGCCGTCTTCGCCCAAAGCCTGCAGCAGTGAATCGACATGGCGCACCATGACGTCGATACTGGTATCGGCATTCATCCTGCCGTCTTCGCGCAAAAACCCGGTCGCGAAATTCAGCCCGACCATGCCGCCCGAGTCGCGGATCGCGCCGAGCTGCCATTCGGTGAGGTTACGCGAATGGCCGCAGATCGCATGGACATTGGAATGGGTCGCGACCAGTGGTGCGTCGCTGATCTCGGCGACGTCGCGAAACCCCTTCTCGTTGAGGTGCGAAAGATCGACCATGATGCCGAGCTGGTTGCAGGCCTTGACCAGCGCCTTGCCGGCATCGGTCAGGCCAGGTCCGGTGTCGGGCGTCGACGGGAAACGGAACGGCACGCCATGGCCGAAAGCGTTCGGGCGGCTCCAGACGATGCCGAGCGAGCGCAAGCCGGCCGCATGCAGCACGTTGAGCATGGTCAGTTCGGGGTCGATCGCCTCGACGCCTTCGATATGGAACACCGCTGCGATCGACCCTTGCGCCATCGCGTTTCGCACATCGCCGGCGCTGCGGCAGACGGTGAGCGCCGACGCTCGTTCCAGCCTGAACAGGATCGAGGCCATGGCGATGGTGGAAGCAAGCGCGTCGGCGCGCGGAATTTCGGGCGGCAAGGGCTCGATATCGCTTGGCGCGGGAGGAACCGCACTGCGCTTGGATTTCTCGACCGGCGGCGGAAAGATTGCGAACATGCCGCCGGCAAAGCCGCCCTGTTTCGCGCGCGGCAGGTCGATGTGGCCACCCGATGTTCCCTCGATGAACAGCTTTTCGACATCCGCGTCTTTCGACTGATAGAGCCTGAGCAGCGTGTCGTTGTGGCCGTCGAAGACGGGAACAAGATCGGTTTCGGTCATCAAGGGATCATCTCGGTTCGATTGGTCGGGCGGGCAATATCCTACTTAGGCAAGGCAATACCCACTAGGCAAGACGACCCAGTGGCCAAGGCTGGCCACGGGGTAAGAATGGCCACTGGCAAGACTGGCAATCTGCGCAATTGAAGCGAGCGCTTGTGGCTGCCCGCCCGCAACCGTCATCGTGCGCCGAGGCTTGGCGCCAGGACCGGCGCTATTGCTTCAGCACGTCGGCCCATTCCTGGTGACGCCGGAACTGGGCGTTGGCGAACGGGCAGAGCGGAATGATCTTCTTGCCCGCCGCGCGCGCGTCCTCGACGGCGCGGGTAACGAGCCTAAGTCCCGCGCCCTGGCCGCGAAACGCATCCGGCACTTCGGTGTGGTCGATGATGATCTGGTGCTCGCCGACCTTGGTAAAAGTCATCTCCGCCTCGGCGCCGTCAGGCCCGCGCAGGAGATAACGGCCCTTGGAACCGCGATCCTCCAGTTCGACCTCCGGCAATTGGTCAGGCATTGCTTACGCTCCTTCTGCCGGCGTAGCGGACAGGAACCGCCGCGCCGCCTCGATCTCGTTCGACTGCACCTCATGGCCGCCGTCGTGCCACTCCACTGTGACATCGGCGCCATCGGCGCGCAAATGGGCTTCTAGCCGCGACGTCAGGTTGGGCGGACAGATCGGATCGCGCCTGCCTGCTGTGACCAGGATGCGGCGGCCGGCGAGACTTCCCTCGATTTCCGGCTCGAATGGGATCAGCGGATGCATCAGCACCGCCGCGTCGAACAGAGAGGGCGCCGCGAACACCACCGAGGCCAGGATGTTGGCGCCGTTGGAATAGCCGAGTCCAAGCACCGACGCGGGCTTTGACGCCTCGACATGCGCCCCGATGTGCGCCTTGACGAAGCCAATCATCTTGTCCGTCGCCCGCGCCAGGTCGTCCATGTCGTAGACGCCCTCGCCGGTGCGGCGAAAGAAGCGCGCAGCACCGTCTTCCGAGACATCGCCGCGCGGCGAAACGATAGTCGCCTGCGGCGCGAGATCACGCCCGAGCGACAGAAGCTGGTTCTCGTCGGCCCCGGTGCCGTGGAAGACGAAGAGCAGCGATCCATCAGGCGAACCCGGCAGTGTCCTATAGGTGTAAGCGTCCTTGCTCATGGCCTTGTCCTTAATGCATGTCGCGCAAAAGTGCGCAGCGGTTTTGCGATGACGACATGCACAAAACCAAACTAAAGCGCGTCGCCCAACCTGGTCAAACGCGATGCGCTTTTAGTCTTCCAGCTTTTGCAGATGTTGCTCGAGATAGGGCCTCAGATGCTGGTGCTGCGACGGCAGCTTCAGCGCCTCGCCGAGATGGGCGGCGTCCTCGTCGCGATCGAAGCCCGGCTCGTTGGTGGCGACTTCGAACAGCACGCCGCCCGGTGTGCGGAAATAGATCGCCCAGAAATAATCGCGGTCGATCACCGGCGTCACCTGGTAGCCGGTGTCCATCAGCGCCTTGCGCACTTCGAGCTGCTTGGCGCGGTTTTCGACAGCGAAGGCGACGTGGTGGACCGAGCCGGCGCCGAGATCGGCAAATGCGGCGCCCGGCAGCGATTCGATATCGACGATGTTGGCGCCGTTGCCGTCCTTCAGCGCCAGCCTTTTTATAGTGCCGGACGTGTCGACTTCCTCATAGCCCATGAAATTCAGCAGCTCTTCCGTGGCGCCGCCGTCCTTCAGCCTGAGCGACACCGAGTGAAAGCCGCGGATCGCCTCGTCGGACGGAACATCGCCCTTCGCCCATGGCGCACGGGTGTCGGCCTTGTTCTCGACCAGCGCAAACCCGTCGCCATCGGGACCGGCGAAGCCAAGGCGCTTGTCGCCGAAGCTCTCTTCGCGCGACAGCCCGGCGACGCCCTCATCGGCAAAACGCTTTTCCCAATAGGCAAGCGTGCCTTCGGGCACCGAATAGACCGTGGTGCCGACCTCGCCAACGCCGTGGCGGCCCTTGCCGATGTTGCGGAACGGAAAATAGGTCATCACCGAACCGGGCGTGCCGAGCTCGTCGGCATAGTAGAGATGGTAGACATCCGGCGCGTCGAAATTGACGGTTTTCTTGACCCGGCGCAGGCCGAGCTTTTTTGTGAAGAACTCGTTGTTCTGGCGCGCATCCCTGGCCATCGAGGTGACGTGATGCAGACCCCTGATCTGGTTGAGCATTTTCCTGCTCCTTCCTTGTCCTGTGCGGCCCATGCCGCGGTCCACGCCAATATGAGGAGCCGCCAGCCGGCGGCAAAGGCCGCAAACACAGAATAGACTGTGCTCTATAAGTGAACAATAAAGCGACTTTTGTTCACCGTTTTGCGAACACCTGAGGCTTGTGTCGCCACAAAAATTCGGCTCCCGTGATCGGCAGGTATTCGCGACAGGTTTTCAATGAAGGACACCAGCATTGGTCAGAAAAGACAGACGCCCGAATGTTCTCCTGATCACCTGCGACCAGTGGCGCGGCGACTGCCTGTCGGCGGCAGGCCACAAGGTGGTGCGAACGCCGAATGCCGATGCGCTCGCCGCCGAGGGTGTGCTGTTTCGACAGCATTTTGGCGGGGCGGCGCCCTGCTCGCCGGCACGCGCCTGCCTCTACACCGGCCTTTACCAGATGAACAACCGCGTCTGCCGCAACGGCACGCCGCTCGACGCTCGCCATGGCAACATCGCACTCTCGGCACGCAGTCTCGGCTATGATCCGACGCTGTTCGGCTATACCGATGTGTCGCCCGATCCGCGCACGCTGACGCCAGGCGACCCGCGGCTGAAAAGCTATGAAGGCGTGCTGCCCGGCTTCACCGTGCGCCAACTCCTGCCGGAGCACCAGAAACCGTGGCTGTCATGGCTCAAGGCGCGCGGCATCGATAGCAGCGCCGGTTTTCCCGATATCCATCGCCCAGCGGACGAAATCGTTGCTGCCACGACGGACGGCGCCGTGACCACCTCACCGCCCGTCTACTCGAAGGACGAGACCCCAGCCGCCTTCCTGACCGGCGAATTCGTCCGCTGGCTCGGCGAACAGGAGCGCGGTACACCGTGGTTTGCGCATCTTTCCTTCCTCAGCCCGCATCCGCCCTTCATCGTGCCGGAGCCTTACAACAAGATGTATGATCCAGCCGACGGAACAACCTTCCGCCGCGCCGCGAACTGGCAGGCCGAGGCGCAGAGCCACCCCTACCTTGCCTATGAACTTGGGCAGCAGCAGCGGGCAAATTTCCGCCCCGGCGCAGAGGGCAAGGTGCGCGACTGGGGCGACGACAATTTTCGCCGCATCCGCGCGCTTTATTACGGCATGATCTCGGAAGTCGACGCGCAGCTTGGCCGCATCTGGCAGGTGGTCAAGGCGGCGGATGCCTGGGACGACACCATCATCGTGCTGACCTCTGACCATGCCGAGATGATGGGCGACCATTTCATGCTGGGCAAGGGCGGCTTCTTCGACGGTAGTTTTCATATTCCGCTGATCATCCGCGACCCGCGTCGCCGCAAGGCGGCCGGCGCCAGCGTCGACCGCTTCACCGAAGCAGTCGACATAGCGCCGACATTGCTCGATCTGCTTGGCGAGGTATTCCCGCCGCATCTCGACGGACAATCGCTGAAGCCGTTCCTGGATGCCGGGGAGCCGGACAATTGGCGCGAGGCCGCGCATTGGGAGTTCGATTTCCGCTCGGTTGCCGACGCTGATGCCGAGCGCTATTTCGGCATCGGTCCGCGCCAGTGCAATCTGGCGGTCATCCGCACGAAACAATTCAAATATGTACATTTCGCCGGCGGCCTGCCGCCGCTGCTGTTCGACCTGGAGAAGGATCAGGACGAACTGAGCAATGTCGCTGCCGATCCGGCCTATCTGCCGGTCCGGCTGGAGCTTGCCGAAAGGCTGCTTGCCTGGCG
>NZ_JBVVQE010000136.1:0-6261 GCF_055811435.1 Mesorhizobium sp. WSM4837 | reverse complement strand
ACCGCGCCCAACAGACGTCGGCAGTGACGCCGCGGGGGTGGTGTAACTCCGTTCGGGCTACGCCCTCACTGCGTCACTCCACCCCCGCCGAGTCTCATCTTGATTGACGCCGAATCTCATCCTGATCGCCGCGCCGCAGTGGCACGCCTCTCACGAGGATGATGCCGTTGCGGGCGCCGTCCACCCCATCAAGAGAGCCTGAGAGCGCCGGCGAAGCGCTACGGGATAACCAAAAGACTGTTGCCAAATGGCGGGAACGGACCTCGGTGGCCGATTTGCCGACCGGTCCGAGAGAGCCTAGATCGACAGTGCTCTTGCTCGAGGAGGAAGCCGTCATCGTCGCCTTCCGGCGCTACACTCTGTTGCCACTCGATGACTGCCTCTATGCCTTACAACCGACGATCCCACACCTGACGCGCTCGTCACTGCATCGCTGCCTGCAGCGCCACGGCATCAGCCGCCTGCCTGACGTAGAAGGCGACAAGCCGGCGAAGAAGAACTTCAAGAGCCATCCGATCGGCTACTTCCACATCGACGTCGCCGAGGTGCGCACCGAACAGGGCAAGCTGCACATGTTCGTCGCCATCGATCGCTGCCAGCACCGCGGCGGCGGGTGTAGAATCTGAAGTGGTCATGGTCGGTCTCTCCGGAATGGGTTGTGAACATTCACATTCTAGAGAAACTTTGACTGGCCATGGCCGCCTCGACAGCGGTGCGCGCCTGCAGCGAAAAGCTGCGCGCACCGCTCTCTCGGTCGCCGCCACTCCTTCATTCCGTAGGTGCTACGGCATCCAGTTCACGACGCCCGGCGCCGGCGGTTCGGCCGTGCCATTGATCAAGCAGGCCATCGCAAACGGCCACGCTTGTGGGCCCATGCCTTCGAATACGCTTGCGCCACGAACGGCATCGAGCACCGAACGACCAAGGCAAGGCATCCGTGGACCAACGGCCAGGTCGAGAGGATGAACCGGACCATCAAGGATGCAACCGTCAGGCGTTTCTATTACGAGAGCCACGACCAACTCCGCCACCACCTTGCCGACTTCATCTCGGCCTACAACTTCGGTCGCAGGCTCAAGACCCTCAAAGGCCTCACACCCTATGAGTTCATCTGCAAGGTTTGGGCCGCACAGCCCGAACGCTTCAAGCTTAATCCGCTCCAGCAAATGCCGGGACTAAACATCTAGTCGTGTCGAAACCCCTGGTTGAAAAGACCGCTTTGGTCGGCGGCCTGATCGGCTCTTCACCGGCGCGCGTCATCTGCCGCGAGGAGTGGCCGGACATATCGCCATTGCAAATCGTAGCGCCGAGACCCTGAAGCGCGCCGAGGAGCTGAGGTTCGGCGGCGGCTACATGGCCGACGAGACCGAGGCGGTTCGCGGGCCGACCTCGTCATCGTCTCAGTGGCCGTCAGCGCCGGCGCCGTGGCTGAGGAGATCACGCCGGCGGACGCTATCCTTACCAATGTCGGCTCCACAAAGACCTCCGTGATCG
Organism: Mesorhizobium sp. WSM4837; assembly: GCF_055811435.1. NCBI lineage: Bacteria > Pseudomonadati > Pseudomonadota > Alphaproteobacteria > Hyphomicrobiales > Phyllobacteriaceae > Mesorhizobium > Mesorhizobium sp. WSM4837. Next base: position 4,767 of record NZ_JBVVQE010000136.1, on the reverse strand, counting down.
CCCAGATGCAGCGATTCGTGCGGGGGGCGTACCCTTCATCCCCTGGCCACCCTCTGGCCGGCACGGAGAAGCAGGTCCTGATGCGGGTTTTGCCGAACTGTTCGGGAACCGCTGGTGCATCTTCATGCCAATGGAAGGCACCGACCCTACCGCGCTGGAGAAGCGATCCGAATTCTGGCGCCGCTGCGGCATCGCCTACAACATCGTCGGCACGGCGGATGACCTGCAGACGGTCCAAAAAGCAAGGTTATTCGGCCACCGGCTCCGCGATATTACTCGCCTCGCCGCTTTCCACCCCACAATGTGGCGCGACATGTGCCTGCACAGCCACGACGCGATGCTCGAATGCTGGCGCGCTTTTCGGAGGATATCGCATCCAGCAAGCGATCCGCTGCGGCGAGGCGATAAGCTGTTCGACCTCTTCACTCGCACGCGCGCCATATGCCGCTCGATCATCGAGGCGGGGCGAGATATAGACGCGGCCGATTTCGGCCGCCAGCCAATCGGGCATCCGCAGGTCGTGCAACAGCGGCAGTACAAGACCAAGGTTCGCTGTGCGGATGGCGCGGGTGATCGGCGTTCTCTGATGCGCGATGGCCGCTTCGAAGTCGTCCATGAAGCAGGCGACCGCGCTCGGCAGCTCGGCCTCGTTGTTCACCAGACCGGCGGCGAGATCGCGGGCAATGGCACGCGAGGGTGCCTGATGGATCGGGGTGGCGCCGGCCTTGAACGGGGCCACAGGTCTTCCGGCACCTTGGCGGCGAGATTGCGCTTCCGGTGCGCCAGCAGCGCTGACGTTCCGAGCGCGGAAAGCAGGTCTCGATCGCCTTGATGATGCCGGCAGCGCCGTCGCAGACGAGCAGAGATCACGGTCTCGGCGTCCTCCTTGGAATCCGCCACCAGATGCAGAAGCACTTTGGCGCCAGATGCCGCAAAACCCCAAGCGACTAGCACCGGCCTGTGCTTTTGCCCTGGGGCGGATGCGTTTGGCGATGCCGTCGACCTAGGCGATCTCACATGCGTAGTCTGCCCACAGCCGCTCGCCGGTCTCGCTGACCGCGGTCTTCGATAGGAGCAGCCGCCCCAGTCTCGTCGCGGAAGGCGTCCTCGATGTCGCGCACCGAAAGACCGCGTGCCAGCAGTTTCACTGCCAGATCCTTCGCCTCCGTCCGTCCCTTCAGACGCTCGCGGATCTCGGAACGAAACGGCTCGTTGCGGGCCGCCACCTGCGGGGCCGAGTATTCCACAAAGCCTTCCGCAGTCTTCAGGCGTCCGCTGCGCACGCCATTGCCGTAACCCTGGCCGGGTCGGAGCCATGTCCGTAATAGTCCCGTCCGACCCCATCCCGGCTTTCCCCCTCCAGTGCTTGCTCCTTGATCAGGCGGGTCGCAAGCTTCATCCGCTCCGAGCGACCTGCCGGTTTGGAAAGACGCTCTTCAATCAGATCGGAAATGGATTGGCGCGTGCGCATCGATGCCGGTATTCTGGTCGTCATGGGGGTGGCTCGTTGCTGGTGCCGGCGCCAGCGAAGGATGCCCCTCCCTGAATTTCAGCAACTCTAGGACTTTACCTTCTCGCGTTCACCCATGTCCGATTGAAGACACCTAGGTTCGCAAGCCGACACGCTTGGGTACAAGTATTCGGCCGGCGCTACGCGAACCACATGGTTTTCCCCTCTTTCGCAACACCTCTTCAGTGGCACGCCGATTGCACAGGACACGGTGAAAGCGCGGGTCCCGACGGGCTGTTGCCCTCGTCAACCAAATCCGAGCGCATGAACTAGCGGGCAAACATCCAAGGAGTAGCTCATGCAAGTAGCCGTTGTGTGGAATCATGATCATACGGGCGTGATCAACCGTTTCGGTCACCATTGTCAGGAGGAATTCGGCCGCGAGACTGTCGATAGGATAGTGACGTCACTGCAGGGGAGCGGCCACGAGACGCTGCTGTGCGAAGGCGATAAAGGACTGCTCGCCACGCTCGAGCGGTTCATGCCACCCGATCCGCAAGCCCGCCCCTCCGGAATGGTCTTCAACATGGCCGCCGGAATTCAGGGCGAGTGCCGTCTCACTCACGTTCCGGCCATGCTCGAGATGGCTGGCGTCCCGTACACTGGATCGAGCCCGCTCGGGCATGGGTTGGCGCTCGACAAGGTTATCACCAAAAGGCTCATCCGCGATCGCGGCGTGCCGACGCCGAACTTTCGCGTCATGCGTCGCGGAACTGAGAATATTGGCGACCTGCGATTCCCAGTGGTAGTGAAGCCGCGTCACGAATCCTTGAGTTGCGGATTGCAGCTCGTCCATGAACCCGCTCAGTTGAGGCAGGCCGTAGAAGTGATCGTCACACAGTATGCACAGGATGCGCTCGTGGAAGAATACATCGAGGGGCGGGAAATCCACGTCGCGCTGCTGGGGAACGGAGAGCTCGATGTATTGCCTCTGGTCGAGCAAGACTTCGGCGACCGCGAAACGCGTATTACGACTTGGGAAGACAAGCAGCACATGTCAGCCGCGGCGCCGCAGGCCATTTGCCCGGCGCCAATCGATAGTAAGCTTGCGACGGTGCTGCGGGACATTTCGGTTGCGACCTTCCGTGCCTGCCAATGCCAGGACTACGCCCGCGTCGACTTCCGGATCGACCGCTCCGGCCGGCCCTTTGTCCTAGAGGTCAACTCCATGCCGGGGCTGGGTACGACCAGCTTTTATCCCTTGGCCGCGAGGGCTGCCGGACACAACTTTTCGAGCTTGGTCAACCGAATGCTCGATGTCGCCCACACGCGTTATTTCGGAATCGGTATCCCCAAGGTTGAATGCGCGTCGAATCGCGATCGGATTCTTCCGCTTTAGAGCACGATCCATCTAAATTAAATTGAGCGTATCCTGCGTTTTTGAGAGAATCGGCGCATTCGGGTTGGACTGAAGGCGTCGAGCAGGGCTCAGATGAGCTTCTACGTTGCCTCGATCGTTTGTTCGGCAGTCTTTTCTGAACAGAGCCTTGAGTTTGGCGAAGAACCTGCTCGATTGATGTTGTGGACGGCATCCTGCCCGAGGCGTCGCATTGCACCATAATTGGGAATTGTCATTGTCCCAAGAAGAGGAGCCATCCATGTCGCAGCTTACCACCGTCGGTATCGACTCGCCAAGACTGTCTTTCAGTTCCACGGTGTGGATGACAACGGTCGGGTTCTCATAGGCCGTCGCTACGTCGCGGCTAGTTGCCTACGTTCTTCGAGAAGCGTCCTCGCTGCCTGATCGGCATGGAAGCTTGCGCGGGCTCACATCATTGGGGTCGCAAGCTCCAGGCGATGGGCCATGACGTTCGGCTGATCCCTCCGCGATATGTCAAGTCAGTGAGCAGGAGACGCGCTCGCCTAGCTCTTGAAAGTTGGGTCGCTCACTTTCTCGATGGATACCCATGCCATGCAGACTGCGAGAATGACCACCGCACATACGATTGCTACCGTTGCGTGCGGCGCGATTTTCGTTTCTCTGGAGCTCAGCCGCTCGACGTGGCTGGTGAGCACCCTTGCGGCCCCTTGGGTCCAAGCTGTCGAGGCATCAGGTGCGGGGTGGGGAAATGCCGTGGCTGCTGGAGCGGTTTTCGGATCTGCAACGCCATGTCCGGAGCGGGGCCGGATTGTCCCAGTAATCGTGATCCAGGAAGCCGGACTGGACGGGTTCTGGATTCACCGTATACTGGTCGCGGAAGGGATCGAGAGCCACGTCGTTGACCCAGCTTCGATCGCGGTTTCGCGCCGGCATCGCCGCGCCAAGACAGTTCGGATAGACGGGGAGGCGCTTGTTCGCACACTCATGGCGTGGAAAAGGGGCGAACCGCGGATCTGTTCGATGGTTTGCATACCGACACCGGAAGAAGAGAACCGTCGGCGCCTTTGCCGGGACTGAAGACTCTGATCGGAGAGCGCATCCGTCATGTAAACCGGTTGAAGGGTCTGTTCTTCGCGCTGGAATCGGCTGGTAACAAGGATCGCCGGGAACGCTTGGAGGCTCTGCGCACCGGAGACGGGCGGCCGCTTCCGAAACATCTCAAGACGCTGGCCCTGCGCGAGCTGGAAGTCATCGAGCTGCTGAACCGGCAGATCGAGGCCGTGAAGGCGGAGCGTGAGAGGCTCCGGCCGCCGATTCCGCATTGGAGCCGGTTCGGATGTTGCTCGAGCTCAAGGGCTTGGCCCGATTTTGCCGGCGCCTTGTGGTCCGAAGGCCTGTTCCGGAACTTCGCGAATAGACGCTAGGTCTCGGCCTATGCCGGTCTTGCGCCCGCGCCCTGGAAGAGTGGCACGATCAACCACAACAGGGTGTCTCGAAGGCGGGCAATCCCTGTTTGGCGTCTAGGTGGCCCCGACATTCGTGTGGCCCGTTGACGCGCCTGAGCGTTTTCGATCATCACGAGCGGTGGCGCCGGATTCGAATTGACGCCGAAAAAGTATCAATCGGGCGAAACGTGCAGACCCCAGAAAGGCGCGTGTTGCGCTGGCCCGCAAGCTGGCGGTGTGCACCACATGCTTAGGGAGCAAACCAACTTCATTCCCCACAGCGACGCAGCCATGGTCGCCTGAGCAAGGAAGGAGGCAACAAGACAGGCTTTCGGACGGGCACTGCCATCAGCCCTCCGGAGCAAGGTCCCTTCGCCGGCACGATGGATGGGCTTGGCTCAAGCAGCACCTAGGTGTTTGATCCCGGACTTTAATGGCGCATCATTGCCGTCCGAATCAAAGGATGCGCTATGGGACAGGTTCTACACCGC
>NZ_JBVVQE010000135.1:0-6386 GCF_055811435.1 Mesorhizobium sp. WSM4837 | reverse complement strand
TCGGTGGCGATCAGCTTGAAGCGGCTGCCTTCGGCCTTCTTCAATTCCTCCTCGAGCGCCGCCATGTCGTTGTTGGCATAGCGAAAGCGTTTTGCTTTGGAGAGCCTGACGCCGTCGATGATCGAGGCATGGTTCAGCGCGTCGGAAATGACCGCGTCCTCCTCGGAAAGCAGCGTCTCGAACAGGCCGCCGTTGGCGTCGAAGCAGGAACCGTAGAGGATCGTGTCCTCCATACCGAGGAAGCTCGATATCTTTGCCTCGAGCTGCTTGTGTTCCTCTTGTGTGCCGCAGATGAAGCGCACCGAGGCCATGCCGTAGCCGTAGCGGTCGAGCGCGGCCTTCGCCGCTTCGCGCAGCTCTTCGTTGTCGGCGAGGCCGAGATAGTTGTTGGCGCAGAAATTGAGCAGCTTGCGGCCGCCAACCTCGATCTCGGACGACTGGGGCGAGGTGATGACGCGCTCGCGCTTGTACAGGCCCTCCGTCTCGATCTGCGAAAGCAGCCCGCCAACGTAGTCTTTGAGAGTCGGTGCCATCGTGCTTCCACTTCCATTGGTGATCTTCGCGGTCTTGCTCATGCGATTTCTCCCCGGAGCACGCGCAACATGCGCTCGAAGTGACTTGGATCGTGTGCTTTGAGGAGCGCAGCTTCCCGGGGCTGGTACAGATCCCAGAGACGCGATATCCAAAAACGAAATGCTCCAGCGCGCTGCATCGCAGGAAGCAATAGGCGTTCGGGTCCAGTGAGCGCGCGAACTGACTCATACGCGCCGAGAAAGGCGGCAACTTGCTTAGTGTCTTGGCGGCCGGTGCCATTGTCGACGCACCAGTCATTTAGGCACACGGCTATATCGAACAGAAAGGTGTCGCATCCGGCGAAGTAGAAATCGAAGACGCCGGTCAGGTTACCATCTTCAAACAATACGTTGTCGCGAAAGAGATCAGCGTGCACCGGCCCCCTTGGGAGTTGCTCGTAGGTGGAGGACGCAGCAATTTGGTTCTGAAAGGCAAGTTCGCTCGTGAGCAGCGAGCGCTGTCCCTCAGATACGCAGCGGCCGACCACCGGCACCACCTCGTTCCACCATTCGAGGCCGCGCGGATTGGCCTGCCGCCGTGGGTAATCGCTCCCGGTCACGTGCATTCGCGCCAGGATCTCCCCGACAGCGCGACAATGCGACTCTGTCGACGCCGTCACGCTCTCGCCAGGAAGCCTGTTGACGATCACGGCAGGCCGGCCTTTCAGCGTGTGAAGGATTTCGCCTCTGACGTTGGCAACCGGATCCGGGACCGGCATTCGCCGCGCCGCAAGGTGCTTCATCAGGTGAAGGTAGAAGGGCAATTGCTCGAACGTGAGCCGCTCGAACAGGGTCAGCACATATTCGCCTGCCTCGGTATCCACAAAGTAGTTCGTGTTCTCAACTCCGCTCGTGCTGCCGCGAACGGAATTCGGCTGTCCCAGGCCCAGAGCCTGAAAGAAGGTTGCGACTTCGTTAGGTGACAGCTCGGTATATACGGCCATGGCGAAAAAGGTCCCGGTCGCGGAAGCAGCCCTTCAGCAGACCGCAGCCTGCAGGGTTTCGGTGATGTAGGTCTTCACGGTCTGTGCATCGGCGGGAAGCAGTTTGAACCGTCTCGGCAAGCCCTCTATGCCATCGAACCGTTGCGGAGGAACTGGCTCTCGGCCCAGGGCCTCCCTGATGGTCTCCGCAAATTTGACCGGCAGGGCCGTCTCGAGCACGATCATCGGCACATCCGAAACCGAATGCTCGCGCGCGACCTTCACGCCGTCTGCAGTGTGTGGATCGATCAGCGCGCTGAAGCGGTGCCACGCGTCACGGATCGTCTGCAACCGGTCGGCGTGGGTGCTCTTCCCGCTGCGGAAACCAAAATGGTCCGCCGCCTTCCCGAAGGCGGGATCCCCGCTGAGATCGAACGACCCGCATTCGCGCAGTTGATCGTCGAACAGCGATCTCGTCCGGCTGGCGTCGCGACCGAGCAGGTCGAACACGAAACGCTCGAGATTGGAGGCCTTGGAAATGTCCATGGATGGGCTCGAGGTTTCATGGGTATCCGCCCGGCCCCGCACGCGATACACCCCGGTATGGAAAAACTCATCGAGCACGTCGTTCTCGTTGGTCGCAATGACGAGACGGGATATGGGAAGGCCCATCATGCGCGCAACATGACCGGCGCAGACGTTGCCGAAATTGCCCGAGGGAACAGCGAAGTCGACCTCTGACGAATTCTCTTCCGTCACCTGAAAATAGGCAGAGAAGTAATACACCACCTGAGCGACCAGCCGGGCCCAGTTGATCGAATTGACGGCGCCGATCCGGTGGCGCCTCTTGAAGTCAGCATCGCCGAACACGGCTTTCACGATGTCTTGGCAATCGTCGAACACCCCTTCGATGGCAATGTTCTGAATGTTGTCGTCCTGCAGGCTGAACATCTGGGCTTGCTGAAAGGCGCTCATGCGTCCGTGGGGCGACATCATGAAGACGCGGATGCCCTTCTTGCCGCGCATGGCATATTCCGCCGCGCTGCCCGTGTCGCCACTGGTTGCCCCGAGGATATTCAACTCCGCACCCCGCCGCGCCAGTTCATACTCGAGCAGATTGCCGAGCAACTGCATCGCCATGTCCTTGAACGCCAGGGTGGGACCGTTCGACAGTTCCGCCACATGGAGACCGCTCTCAAGCATTCGCACGGGCGCGATCCTGGCGGTCCCAAAGACCTCGGGCCTGTAGGTCTTTGCACAGATGGCCTTCAGGTCAGCGGGCGGAATATCGTCGATGTAGAGCGACAGGATTTCAAAGGCGAGCACCGGGTAGGACAAGCCCCGCCACTGATCCAGCGTGGCATCATCCAGCCGAGGGTAGACCTCGGGCACATAGAGGCCGCCATCCGGGGCAAGACCTTCAAGCAGAATCTCGCAGAACTTCCTGCGTTCGGGATGGCCGCGCGTGGAGATGTAGTGCATGTGATGCTGTTCCTTGTTGCCGCTATCGTTCGGCAAGGGTCGAGAGACCGCCAACCGTTCGGCCTTCAGCGGCTGGCGCGCCACCAGGCGATACGGTCCTGCAGGGCGTAGCCCTTGATAACGGCCGGGATGAACCACGGATTGCCGCGATAGAACGGGACGGCCGCGGGCGGCCGAAAGTCGAACGCGGTGCGCGCCCGATCGCCATGCCCCATCAGCTTGTGAGCCGCACGCGTGCCGACCCATGGCGCCCAGACCACGCCCGAACCACAGAAGCCGGTGGCATAGACCACGCCGTCCTTCTCGAAGATCCTGGGCAGCATGTCGCGGTGCATCGCCACATTGCCGAACCAGCTGTGCGAAAGACGAACATTCTCCAGTTCTGGGAAAATTTCGCCCAGCCCGTTGCGCAAACGCAGCGTCGGGGCTGCCGGATCGCCTGCACGCGAGCTGTCGCGCCCGCCGAGCAGAATGCGTCTGCCGTCCGGCGAAGGGCGATAATAGAAGCCAAGCTCGCGGCCCTCACCCATCATCATCCGCTTCGGCATCAGGTGCGCCATCAGCTCAGGCGCGAGTTCCTCGGTGGCAATGATCCGGCTGCGAACCGGCACCAGCCGGCGGCGCAGGAAGGGATTGGCGCCGTCGGTGTAGCCATTTGTGCAGACCAGCACCTGGCGCGCCTGCACTGTTCCCGCCGAAGTGGCGACGCGGAACCCGGAGCTATCCCTTTCAATCGAGGTCACGGGCGTGTTCGAATGCACCGCCAGTCCCGAAGCGAGCGCCACCCGCAGGAGCTCCGCATGGAATTTGGCCGGGTGCAGCCCACCGATGTCCATCCGGACCATGCCGCCGCGATAGAAGTCGGTGCCGACGTAGTTGCGCTGCTTTGTATATGGAACAGCGTAAGATTCGATCCCCAGTTTCCTCGCCAACGCCTCGGCGCCGCGGGCCATCTTCTCGTACTGTTCATATCCGATGGCGCCCTTGAACAGGCCAACCAGTTGAAAGTCGCAGTCGAGCTTTTCCGACTTGATGAAGTCGTAAAGGAATTCGCGGGCGACCTTGCCCTCGGCCTCGATTGCCATGGCCTTTTCTTCGCCGAAGCGCCGGGTGATCGTGGCGTAGTCCAGCCGGATGCTCCCGCTGGTAATTCCGCCATTGCGCGACGAGGCCCCCTCTCCCGGATTCATCGCATCAAAAGCTGCAACCGAGCGCCCATCGCGCGCCAGCGCAAGCCCGGCCGAAAGGCCCGCATAGCCGGCGCCGACGATCGCCACATCGACCGTCCTGGCCAGGGGCTGCGGCGGCAGCGGCATGACGGGCGCCGCTTCCCACCAGTAGGGGGTGCTCTTGTCTGCGACTTTCGGCTCGTGCATGAGAGTCACTTCTCGCTGGGTTTTCGGGTGAGGCGCGGGCCGCTTTTGTGATCAGACACGGTCGTCCCGCACGTCGAGCGCATCGCGCAACCCGTCGCCGATGAAATTAAAGCTTGTCACGGCGATGGTGATGGCTGCCCCGGGAATGATCGCCAGCCAGGGCGCACTGTTCAGATACTGCTGGGCGCCCTCGAGCATGTTGCCCCAGCTCGGCAGCGGCGGCTGAATGCCATAACCCAGGAAACTGATATAGGCTTCCAGGAGAATAGCGTGCGCGACTGTCAGCGTCGCGGCCACGATGATCGGGCCCATGGCGTTGGGCAGGATCTCGCGGAACATGATATGCGCACCGCTAAGCCCCAGCATGCGGCCGGCCAGCACAAACTCGCGCTCGCGCAACGACCGCACCTCGGCCTCGACAATTCGAGCTACCTCCATCCAGCTGGTGACAGCGACGATGACGGTGACCATAGCCGGGCTCGGCTTGAGTGCCGCGGCCAAGGCAAGCAGCAGGAAGATGGAGGGGAATGACAGGAAGCCGTCGACCGTGCGCATCAGCGCTGCGCCGATCCACCCGCCGCGGTAGCCCGCGATCACGCCGACGAGCGTTCCGATCATCGTCGACAGCAGCATGGCAAAGAAAGCCACCAGCAGTGAGGTCCTCCCCGCCATGAACAGTCGCGCCGCCACGTCCCGCCCCAAAGGATCGGTCCCAAGATAGTGGTCGCCCGTCAGCGGCGGTGCAAAGCGGGCGCGCAAATCGATGTATAGGGAATCATAGGGCAGGAGATGAGGGCCGAAGACGCATGCCAGCGTGAGAAGGGTGATCATCGCGAGTCCCAGCAACGCCAGATGATGGCTGGTGAAACGGCGCACGGTGCGGCTGCGCCACCAGCGGCTTGGTCCTGCATTTGCGGCGAGAGCGGTCATTTCGGGTGCCTCCTGTAGGGTGTGAGGTTACGCGCTCAACCCAGACGAATGCGCGGGTCGACGATCGCCACGGCAATATCTGCGATCAGGTTGCCCAGAATGACGAGAATGGCCGAGAACATCAGCAGTCCCATCACGACCGGGTAGTCGCTGTAGCCGAGGCTGTCCAGGAACAGTCGACCCATCCCCGGCCAGGTAAACACTGTCTCCGTCACCAGCGCGCCGGTCAGGATGCTGGGAAGCTGCACCCCGGCCAGTGTGATCATCGGCAAAAGCGCATTGCCGACGACGTGCTTCATTATGACTCGGCGCTCGCTCAGGCCCTTGGCGCGGGCGGTCTTGACGAAATCCTGGCTGATGGCGTCGAGCGTCGCCGATCGCATGTAGCGGCTCCAGATCGCGACATGCACCAGCGACAGCACGATGCTTGGCATGATCAGGTGATGCAGGTAGTTCAGGACCGAACCGTCGCCGATCGTGTACATGTTGCCTGCAGGCAGCCAGCCCAGCTGCAGGGAGAAGATGTAGATGCCGACGAGCCCGAACCAGAAGGTCGGGATCGACAGCGCGACCATGGCTCCGACCGTCGCCATATAGTCGAACAGCGAATAGCGGTGCGTGGCGCCACGAATGCCGATCCAGGTGCCGATGGCGATCGCAATCGCGGTGGACGTCCCCATCAGCAGCAGCGTCGCAGGGACGTGCCGGCCAATCACTGCCAGCACAGGCGCGCCGTCGCGGAAGGAGTGGCCCCAGTCGCCCTGGAGAAGCCGCCAGGCCCAGTCGAGATATTGGATAAAAAGCGGACGGTTCAGCCCCAATTGCTCTTTCAGGCGCTCGAGATCGTCCTGCGTCATGCCGGGATCGAGCCCGAATTGCGCCAGCGGACCCCCCGGCAGCAGGTTCAGGACGAAAAACCCGATGACCGAGACGATCAGGAGCAGGATGAGGCTCTGTGAGAGCCGGTTGAGCAGGAAGCCGCGCATTCATCTCTCCTCTTTCAAGACAGCGCTGATGACTGGCGGGGGGGGGGGCGGCGCGGGGGGGGGGGGGGGGGGGGGGGGGGGGCGGCGCCCCCCCCCCCCCCCCCCCCAGCGGGGGGG
>NZ_JBVVQE010000134.1:2500-6437 GCF_055811435.1 Mesorhizobium sp. WSM4837 | reverse complement strand
GCAAACGCAAAACGGCCCGCGTGATGCGGGCCGTTTTGTGGATTTGGTTGCGGGGACAGGATTTGAACCTGTGACCTTCAGGTTATGAGCCTGACGAGCTACCGGGCTGCTCCACCCCGCGTCAACTAGACGGCGAATGCCGGCCGGGCAGCCCGGACTTTTTTGTTTTGTCCGTCCTTGAGGCCTTCGGCCTTTGCGAGCGGACGGGGCGCTGCTCCACCCCGCGTCAACGTCAGAAGTAAGCCTTGGCTCACTGGAATCAAGCTTGCGCCAACTGAAAGGGCCGCTTGCGCGGCCCGGGCTCCCGATTGGCGGGCCTTTTGGTAGAGAGAAGATTTTGATTTTTTTGCAACGTGCGTTTTGCAGACCTGGCAGCGACCTACTCTCCCGCGTCTTGAGACGAAGTACCATCAGCGCTGGAGCGTTTCACGGCCGAGTTCGGAATGGGATCGGGTGCAGCCGCTCCGCCATAACCACCAGGTCGGCAAAGCGCACGTTGCTCGAGAAGCTTTTTGAGCGAATAGCGATGAGAGAGTAGCGAATAGGGGACCCTATTTTCTGCTCTCTCCTGAGCTGTTCGCTGGTCTTATGTGTGCCTTTACCGTTCTTTGGTCTTGGCGCCTTTCGAAGCGAAGCTTCGCAAGGTCGACCGACCGTCGGCGCCGATGCGCCGCACCCACGTAGCGCCGCCCCAGGGCGGAACAAGCGTGAGTGAGAACAGACCATCTCGGCGCAATCCGAAGGATTGTCGCGCGGCGCAATCCGAAGGATTGTCGCCCAAAATGGGCATAGGGAATGAGAACGATCAAGCCGATCGAACTATTAGTACCGGTAAGCTTCAAGCGTTGCCGCTCTTCCACACCCGGCCTATCAACGTGGTCGTCTTCCACGGTTCTCAGGGAATACTCGTTTTAAGGTGGGTTTCCCGCTTAGATGCCTTCAGCGGTTATCCCGTCCGGATATAGCTACCCTGCTATGCGGCTGGCGCCACAACAGGTCCACCAGAGATCCGTCCATCCCGGTCCTCTCGTACTAGGGACAGATCCTTTCAATATTCCTACACCCACGGCAGATAGGGACCGAACTGTCTCACGACGTTCTGAACCCAACTCACGTACCGCTTTAAATGGCGAACAGCCATACCCTTGGGACCTGCTCCAGCCCCAGGATGCGATGAGTCGACATCGAGGTGCCAAACAACCCCGTCGATATGGACTCTTGGGGGTCATCAGCCTGTTATCCCCGGCGTACCTTTTATCCGTTGAGCGATGGCCCTTCCACGCGGGACCACCGGATCACTATGACCGACTTTCGTCTCTGCTCGACTTGTCAGTCTCGCAGTCAGGCAGGCTTATGCCATTGCACTCAGCGAACGATTTCCGACCGTTCTGAGCCCACCATCGCGCGCCTCCGTTACTCTTTAGGAGGCGACCGCCCCAGTCAAACTACCCACCATACATTGTCCCGGACCCGGATGACGGGCCGCGGTTAGACATCCATAGTGATAAGGGTGGTATTTCAAGGGTGGCTCCACCTGAGCTGGCGCCCAGGTTTCAAAGCCTACCACCTATCCTACACATGCCACTACGAATGCCAATGTAAAGCTATAGTAAAGGTGCACGGGGTCTTTCCGTCTAACCGCAGGAACCCCGCATCTTCACGGGGAATTCAATTTCACTGAGTCTATGCTGGAGACAGCGGGGAAGTCGTTACGCCATTCGTGCAGGTCGGAACTTACCCGACAAGGAATTTCGCTACCTTAGGACCGTTATAGTTACGGCCGCCGTTTACTGGGGCTTCGATTCAGAGCTTGCACCCCTCCTCTTAACCTTCCAGCACCGGGCAGGCGTCAGACCCTATACGTCGTCTTGCGACTTCGCAGAGCCCTGTGTTTTTGATAAACAGTCGCTACCCCCTGGTCTGTGCCACCCTCCTCCACTTGCGTGGAAAAGGGTCACGCTTCTTCCGAAGTTACGCGTGCAATTTGCCGAGTTCCTTCAGCATAGTTCTCTCAAGCGCCTTGGTATACTCTACCAGTCCACCAGTGTCGGTTTCGGGTACGGTCTATAAGGAGGAGCTATTTCCTGGAACCACGCAGCAGCCCGTTCAATCCGATAAGATTGGACTACCTCAATGATCCGTCACTTCCTCCAGGCCCACGAATATTAACGTGGTTCCCATCGTCTACGCATTTCTGCCTCGACTTAGGGGCCGGCTAACCCTGCTCAGATTAGCTTTAAGCAGGAACCCTTGGACTTTCGGCGGGGGAGTCTCTCACTCCCCTTACGTTACTCATGTCAGCATTCGCACTTCTGATACCTCCACCACCCCTCACGGGTATGGCTTCATCAGCTTACAGAACGCTCCGCTACCGCTCGTGATTGCTCACGAACCCTAAGCTTCGGTGTATGGCTTGAGCCCCGTTACATTTTCGGCGCAAAGACCCTTATTTAGACCAGTGAGCTGTTACGCTTTCTTTAAATGATGGCTGCTTCTAAGCCAACATCCTGGTTGTTTTGGGATCCTCACATCCTTTCCCACTTAGCCATAACTTGGGGACCTTAGCTGTAGGTCAGGGTTGTTTCCCTTTTCACGACGGACGTTAGCACCCGCCGTGTGTCTGCCGACTAGTACTCCCAGGTATTCGGAGTTTGGTTAGGTTTGGTAATCCGGTGAGGACCCCTAGCCCATCCAGTGCTCTACCCCCTGGGGTATTCGGTCGACGCTCTACCTAAATAGATTTCGCGGAGAACCAGCTATTTCCGAGTTTGATTGGCCTTTCACCCCTAGCCACAAGTCATCCCGAACTATTGCAACAGTTATGGGTTCGGTCCTCCAGTAAGTGTTACCTTACCTTCAACCTGCTCATGGCTAGATCACTCGGTTTCGGGTCTAATGCGACGAACTGAACGCCCTGTTCAGACTCGCTTTCGCTGCGCCTACACCTAGCGGTTTAAGCTTGCTCGTCACACTAAGTCGCTGACCCATTATACAAAAGGTACGTGGTCACCCAGGACGAACCTTGGACTCCCACTGTTTGTAGGCAATCGGTTTCAGGTACTCTTTCACTCCCCTTGTCGGGGTGCTTTTCACCTTTCCCTCACGGTACTAGTTCGCTATCGGTCATGCACGAGTACTTAGGCTTGGAGGGTGGTCCCCCCAATTTCAGACAGGATTTCACGTGTCCCGCCTTACTCGAGGACGATGATTTGCATTACGCGTACGGGGCTGTCACCCACTATGGCCCTACTTTCCAGAAGGTTCCGCTTGTCTCATCATCGCCACTGGCCTGGTCCGGGTTCGCTCGCCACTACTGCCGGAGTCTCGGTTGATGTCCTTTCCTACGGGTACTTAGATGTTTCAGTTCCCCGCGTTCGCCACTTTATCCCTATGTATTCAGGATAAGTTACCTATAACAGATACTTGGAAACCACAGCAGCAAGTCTGCGCGATCTCAAAGAGATCGTCGCTTAACGCTCAATCCTTTTGGGATCTCGCGCCAATTACCTGCTGCTCTGATTTTCCAAGCACCTTAGGTGGGTTTCCCCATTCGGAAATCTACGGATCAAAGGGTATTCGCACCTCCCCGTAGCTTATCGCAGCGTATCACGTCCTTCATCGCCTGTGCATGCCAAGGCATCCACCAATTGCCCTTAAGACACTTGATCGTTCTCATTGCCAATACCCATCGCGCGATCTCGAAGAGATCGTCGCCCAGCGCGATCTCGAAGAGATCGTCGCTTCAGCTAAATCCTGTGCAGGATTGTCGCCTGATGGCATTGGCACAAAAAGACCAGCTTCTCGAGATCGGTTCGAGGGTGCGGTTAGGCAAACCCATCATATGCGGGAGATTGAGCGTCTCCCGCGACAAATCACACCCCTTGCGGGCTATGAAGTTCGAACAAATCTTCTCTTTACGATGTCAAACAGAACAGGC
>NZ_JBVVQE010000133.1:0-6765 GCF_055811435.1 Mesorhizobium sp. WSM4837 | reverse complement strand
GGCCGGCCGGGGGGGGCAGGGGGCGCGGCGGGGGGGGGGGGGGGGGGGGGGGGGGGGGGCGGCGCGGGGCGGGGGGGGGGGGGGGCGCGCGGCCCCCCCCGCCGCTCTCCTTTGGGCATTGATGAAAGCGGCTTCGTCACGAAGCAGGACGGGGATCGTGACGTCTATGGATATTTCGTCTGATTTGCACGCGCGGCCTGTGGGCTTAGGTCACTGTGCAACTCTTTTGGCAGTGGAAGGCTTGAGCACCGCAAGTGCACCGCGCGGGCGAACAATTTTCGTTGCTTCTGCTGGTGCTCCTTGATGGCTGCTGCGAGCCCTAATCCGTACGGGCCAAGAAAGACGCCGGTTCCCCAGCCCGGCTGCTTTTTTTCGCGAGCGTCGTAGTCCGAAGCCTCCATGCGGGCTTGCTGGCATTCCGGCGACGCCCATTTCCGGTCTTGCTTCGAAAGCGACGCTCCATAGTCGACCGGAGAGGTCGCGCATCCGGCTACTGTCGCGGCCAACGCGACGAACATTGCAATTCTCATCCCCAAGCCCTTGATAAGCATTGTGAGAGTACACAGAACTCTTCTTCCAACAAGGGGATAGCTCCGAAGAAGCGAAGAAGGCGTTCGAACGCCAAGCGCAGAGGCGGCTTGCTAGTTTGAAGTCGCCCGTCGTTCAAGCGAGCGCGCATATTGCGTCAGCGGGAAGCACATGACGAAGAAGATCAAGGCGACCAGCCCATAGACGGTGAACGGCTCGAAGGTCGCATTGTTGATCGCGTTGGATGTCCTGACCAGTTCCTCGAAACCGATGATCGAGGTCAGCGCGGTCGACTTGATCAGCTGCACCAGGAAACCGACGGTCGGGGCACGGGTGATCGAAAACGCTTGCGGCAGGATGATCAGCCTCAGTTCCTGCAGATAGTGAAGGCCGAGACTGGCGCCGGCATCCCACTGGCCGCGCGGCAGCGCATCGACGCCGCTGCGCCAGATCTCGGCGAGATAGGCGCTGGCGAAGAAGGTCAGGCCAAGCGCTGCAGCGGTCCACGGCTCGATGCGCAAGCCTAGCATCGGCAGGCCGAAGAACATCAGGAAGAGCTGCATGAGCAGCGGCGTTCCCTGGAAAAGCGCGATGTAGCCCGACGCAAGCCGTCGCGCCCATTTATTCTTGGCGATCCGGAAGAACAGCACGAGCATGCCGACCACGCCGCCGCCGACGAAGGCCGCCAGTGACAGAAGCACCGTCCAGCGCGCGGCGAGCAGAAGGTTGCGGACAATATCCCAGAAGGTAAATTCGATCATGACACGCCGGCTCCCAGAGCGCGGCGGCCGCCGCTGACCAGCAGCCGGCGCAGCCCCATCGACAGGACGAGATAGACCATCGTCACCACGAAATAGGTCTCGAAAGCACGGAAGGTGCGCGCCTGCAGCATGTCGGCCTCGTAGGTCAGTTCGCGCACCGCGATCTGCGACACCACGGCGGACTCCAGCATCATGATGATGATCTGGCTGGTCAGCGCCGGAAAGATCACCTTGAGCGCTTGCGGCAGCACGATCTTGACGAAGACCTGACGCAGCCTGAGCCCAAGCGCAAGGGCGGCTTCCGTCTGCCCGCGCGGCACCGCATCGAGCCCGGCGCCGACGATCTCGATCGTGTAGGCCGCCATGTTGAGCGTCATTGCCAGCATGGCGGCCAGCAGCGGATCGAGCCTCACGCCGATGCTGGGCAACCCGAAGAAGATGAAGAACAGCTGCACAAGGAACGGCGTGTTCCTGATAATTTCGACATAGACGCCGATTGCCCGCTTGAGCAGCAAGGGGCCGTTTCGCCGCCCTGCTGCGCCGAGGATGCTGAGGAACGTTCCCGCCAGCGTGGTCACGGCGATCAAAAGGATCGTCATGGCCGCCCCGCGCGCGATCGCAGCTGTCGCATCGGCAAGCCAGCCGAAGTCGAGGCTGTAGCCCATGATAGGTCCTTACCTCGGAGATCAATCCTTGAGGTTGTCGGGATTGAGCGGTGTTTTGAGCCAGGCTTTCGAGCTTTCGTCCAGCTTGCCGTCGGCCAGCATCTTGGCGACCGCGTCGTTGACCGCCTGCTTCAGGCGGTCCTCGTTCTTGTTGAGGCCGATATGCGAGGGCGAGGTGAGAAGCTGGAACTTCTGCTCCGGCTTCAGTGCCTCCTGGCGGGCGAGCACCTGGGCGCCGACATCGTTGCCGACGACCATCAGTTGGGTCTGACCCGAGATGAAGGCCTGGATGACGGAGTTGTAGTTGTCGAAACGGCGGATGTCGGCCGAGGCGGGTGCTGCCTCGGTCAGTGACGTATCTTCCAGCGTGCCGCGGTTGACGGCGATCGACTTGTCGGCGAGGTCGTCCTTGCCTTCGACCTTGAGCTCGGCCGGGCCGATCACGGCGATATAGTAGGGTGCGTAGGCGGCGGCGAAATCAATCACCTGCTCACGCTCCTTGGAGTAGCCGACGCTCATCAGGATATCGACGCGCTTGTCGGTAAGATACGGGATGCGGTTCTGCCCGGTCACGCTGACCAAATTGAGCTTGACCTTGAGCTGGTCGGCGATGAATTGCGCCACGTCGATGTCATAGCCCTTGATGCTCATATCAGCACTGGCCGAGGAGAAGGGCGGAAAGTCGGAGAAAATGCCGACATTGATCGCGCCGGCCTTGGTGATGTCGTCGAGCGCGTCGGCATTGGCGGCCTGGGTGGCAAGACCGAGGCCGGCGAGCATCAGCACGGCGGCGATGGATGATTTCATGTGAAGTGCCATTGTCGTTCCCCTGCTGGAAGCTTGTTTTGTTTGAATGCGGCCGCCGGCTCCAGCGCGGCGGTCGCCTTGGATGTGCGTTAAGCTCGCTTGCCTGAGATCGCCGGGCTGAACACCATCAGGCTGAGGATTTCGAACAGCACCTGCGCGCCGGCATGGGCCGTGTTGGTGGTTGCGTCGTATTGCGGCGCCACCTCGACGACGTCGCCGCCGACGATGTTGAGCCCTTTGAGGCCGCGCAGAAGTTCAAGCACTTCCCGCGTCGTCAGCCCGCCGACTTCCGGCGTGCCGGTGCCCGGCGCAAAGGCCGGGTCGATGCTGTCGATGTCGAAGGACACATAGGTCGGGCCATCGCCAACGATCTGGTGCGCCTTCGCGATGATGGCGGGCATGCCGAGGCCGGTCACCTCTTCGGCATGCACGACGGTCATGCCGGATTCGTAGGTGAACTCCCACAGATACTCGGCCGAGCCGCGGATACCGATCTGGATTGTGCGCGACGGATCCAGCACCCCGTCCAGCACCGCGTTGCGGAACGGCCCGCCATGGTGGAACTTGGTCATGTCGAACAGGCCGCTGGTGTCGCAATGGGCGTCGATATGGATCATGCCGACCGGCGCTTTTTTGCCGACAGCCTTCAGGATCGGATGGCTGATCGAATGATCGCCGCCGACCGAAAGCGGAATGACTCCGGCGTCGACGATCTGGTTCGTCCGGCGCTCGATGTCGTCATGGCTGGTTTCCAGCCGGTAGCGGCTCTGGAACGGCACGTCGCCGATGTCAGCCACCTTCAGTTCGTGTGTCGGCGCGCATTCCAGCACATGGTTGTAGGGGCCGATGCGCTCGATGGCGCGCAGTGCCCTTGGCCCGAAGCGGGCGCCCGGCCGGTTGGTCACGCCAAGGTCCATCGGCACGCCGATCATCGCCACCTGCAGATCGCCGAAATCAGGATTGTCGGCGGCTATTTCCCGGTAAGGCGCGCTGAGGAAGGTCGGGATGCCGGAATAGGGCGCCAGCCGCGTGCCGCTCTTGGAAAAAATCTTGTCGGCGACGCGCCGGAATTTTGGGTCGAACATCTCGCCGCCATGGCTTTCGCCATATTTGCGGCGCAACGCTTCGAGCTTGCCGCTGTTATAACCCATGTCGGTCCTCCATGGCTGGTGCAGTGCGGCCATCAATGACGGTCGCCATTCCTGCCGGCTGCCTGCGGATTTCACGTCTTGATGCTGTACGAGCCAAAGTGTCTTGCAGCTGCATTGAAAAATCAATTGATATTGTTAGGGTGTTTGCTGTGAGAAAATCTCACATTAATGTCGAGCACGGTCTGATCCAAAACCGGGGGGATCGTGTTCCTTTGAGGCTCCGATGGCCAAGCGTCTGCCTCCCCTGAATCCATTGCGGGCCTTCGAGGCGACGGCGCGCCATGCCTCGCTGACCAAGGCGGCGGCTGAGCTCAACGTCACCCACGGCGCCGTCAGCCATCAGATCAAGGCGCTCGAACAGTCGCTGGGCGTCAAGCTGTTCCAGCGCGCCGGTCAGCGGGTGAAGCTGACGCCGCACGGCGCCGAATTGCTGCCGGCGGTGTCAACTGCCTTCGACGGCATCGCCGCCGCCACGCAGCGCATGACAAGGCCGGCGAGCACCGGCGCCCTGTCGGTGTCCTGCGTGCCGGCACTGCTGCTGCTGTGGATGATCCCGCGGCTCGGCAGCTTCACCTCGCAGTATCCCGATATTAGGCTGACGCTGATCCCGTCGAATGATGCCAAGGACGTCCGCGCGCCACAGATCGATATCTGCGTGCACTATGGCGATGGCAGCTGGACCGATTGCTGGATGCGCAAATGGTCGGGCCTCGAACTGTTCCCGGTGGTCAGCCCGACGCTGATCAACAACCGTCCGATCCGCACCGTGCGCGATCTCGCCGATCACGTCTTCCTGCACGGGGACGACGGCCGCGAATGGCACACCTGGCTGGCCGCCGCCGACGCGCTGGATCTGGAGCGCGGCCGCCGCCATCATCTCGGCGACGCGCGCATGGCGAGCGAGGCGGCGGTCCACGGCCATGGCGTGGCGTTGGGCGATACGGTGACAGCAAGCGGACTGCTTGCCAGGGGACTGCTGGTCGCGCCGTTCAGCCTGTCGGTGCCGGCGGTCGACGATTTCTATGTCGTCTGCCGCAACGAAATGAGGTCGGCGCCGATCGTGCAGCTGTTCATCGACTGGCTGTTTGCCGAAAAGGAGCAGGCCGACGGCCGCGCCGATGCGCCGGTGGCGGGCCGCATCGGCATCCGCAGGAAGCGTCCGGCGCTGAGGGTGATCGGCGCCAAGACCGCGCCCTGAAGTGGCTGCAGCCGACGCAGCGCGCTTCCCGCAGCCTTTTCTTTTTGTCGGGCCAGCCGGCAAAGCGGGAGGCGCATTCAAACATTCAATGCTAAGAGGCATTTGGAGCAATTCCCGGAATAGTGCGCAGCGGCTTCCCGGGAAAAGCGCTAAACAAAAGCTAGGGCGAGCAGCGAAGGCGGCATCGAGACATGACCAAGACCGATATAGCGCGGCGCGTCTACAACCACACCTGGAAGCTCGACCCGATTATCCGCAGCCTGCTCGACACCGATTTCTACAAGCTGCTGATGCTGCAGATGATCTGGGGCATGTATCCCAAGATCGACACCACGTTCTCGCTGATCAACCGGACCACCTCGGTTCGCCTTGCCGAGGAGATCGACGAGGCAGAATTGCGCGATCAGCTCGACCATGCCCGCACCTTGCGCTTCTCCAAGAAAGAGATGATCTGGCTTGGCGGCAACACCTTCTATGGCCGCAAGCAGATTTTTGAACCGGAATTCCTCGCCTGGCTCGAGAATTTCCAGTTGCCGGAATACGAGCTTTCCAAGCGCGATGGCCAGTACGAGCTCACTTTCAGCGGTCCGTGGATGTACACAACACTCTGGGAGATCCCGGCGCTGGCAATTATCAATGAACTTCGCTCTCGCGCCGCCATGCGGGCGTTCGGGCCCTTCGCGCTCGACGTGCTCTATGCTCGCGCCAAGGCCAAGATGTGGGCCAAAACCGAGCGGCTGAAAGCGCTGCCGGATATCCGCATTTCGGATTTCGGCACCCGCCGCCGCCATTCCTTCCTGTGGCAGCGCTGGTGCGTCGAAGCGCTGAAGGAAGGCATCGGCGAGGCTTTCACCGGCACCTCCAACGTGCTTTTGGCCATGGACAACGACCTCGAGGCGCTCGGCACCAACGCGCATGAACTGCCGATGGTGTTCGCCGCGCTCGCCAATTCGGAAAAGGAAATGAAGCAGTCGCCCTACAAGGTGCTGCAGGACTGGCAGCGCTACTATGGCGGCAATCTGCTGATCGTGCTGCCGGACACCTTCGGCACCGCGGCGTTCCTGCGTGACGCGCCGGACTGGATCGCCGACTGGACCGGTTTTCGCCCCGACAGCGCGCCGCCGATCGAAGGCGGCGAAAAGATCCTTTCCTGGTGGCGCGGAAAGGGCAAGGACCCCAGACAGAAGCTGCTGATTTTCTCCGACGGGCTCGAGGTCGAGACCATCGAGGAAACCTACCGCCATTTCCACGGCAAGGTGCGCATGTCCTTCGGCTGGGGCACCAACCTGACCAATGATTTCGAGGGCTGCGCGCCGACCAAAACCAACCGGCTCGACGCCATCTCGCTTGTCTGCAAGGTCACCGAGGCCAATGGCCACCCGGCGGTCAAGCTCTCCGACAATCCCGCCAAGGCCACCGGCGACGAAAAAGAGATCGAGCGCTATTTGCGCATACTTGGCGAGAAAGACCGCGTGGAGCAGCTGGTCAAGGTGTAAGGGGCTGCGGATGGTTTCGCCTCGCCAAAAGGGAAATCTCGGATAGCGTGAGTTCCCGCCCACCCCCCTCTGTCCTGCCGGACATCTCCCCCGCAAGGGGGGAGATCGGCAGCTTCTGCGTTGGCGTCTCTTCTTCGACATTGGAGATTGGCGAAAGCA
>NZ_JBVVQE010000132.1:0-7285 GCF_055811435.1 Mesorhizobium sp. WSM4837 | reverse complement strand
TCGTTGCTGTGGAGCAGGCCGTGGCCGCCCCTTATGCGTCGTCTCGTCTTGCCGACGCCGGCGCCCGGGTGATCAAGGTCGAAAGGCCCGAAGGAGACTTCGCGCGCAACTACGACAAGTTGGTGCGGGGACAGAGCGCTTACTTCGTCTGGCTCAACCGGGGCAAGGAGTCGATCTGTCTGGACCTGAGATCGGAGGCGGACCGCGCCGCGCCTCGGTCACAGTGCGCAACTTGACCAGATCATTGAACGGCGTTTTTCCGAACTATCCTGCCACGAAGCAATGCAGGAGCTTGAGGCGGCCGGTTTGGCATATGGCCGACTGAACGAGGTGGCGGACATTTCAAGGCATCCACACATTCGCAGGGTGCAGGTTGGCACACCCGAAGGAATCGTCGAGACGATAGCGCCGGCGGCGATCTTCAACTCTGAGCGCCCCTCGCTGCGCCCAGTTCCGGCTCTTGGCGCTCATACGGAGATTGTCCGCGAGGAGGTTCTGGCGCGTTCACGCGAAAGGGCTGCGTCAGCGTGAGCGCGCCTCTCGTAAGAGGGCTCGGTCGCAATTTGCAGAAGGCACGCCTGCTCCTGGCCCCCCAGTGCAACCGCCGCCCAGGATGTTAACCGCCCCCCGCCCTCGCTAAAATCGACCGCAGAGGCTACTCCATGATCAAGGACACCGTTCCGGCCGGTTTTTTCGCCACCGGCGGCGAAAGCCTGTCGGTCAAGCTCGACGACTTCGATGACGCGGTCTCGCAGACTTTCGAGCGCGTATTGAAGACATTGTCGCGCCTCGGTGCCGAAATCGAATACATCCAGATCTCGGAATTCCATCACCCCGGCCCAATTAACAGCAATGGCGGCTGTGCCGCTGCCGAAAGCTATGTTTGGCATTGCTATCAGCTGGCCAGCAAGCGCGATGTCTACGACCACCGCGTGTCCGCCCCATCGGCGGCACGGCTGAAGATGATCTGCTGCTCCAGGTTCAGGGCGTGATCGCCGAATACCCAGCGCCTCGGTTGCACGGGAGCCAACCTGATCGGGTTTTCTTTTGACGATCTCGACGGCCGCGAGATCGGCCAAATGGACCATGAAGTCCGCCTGATCGCTCCCAATTACGTGAAGCTCGTCGCGTCACGCGGCAAAAGGATCCATGAGGACGGAGCGCGAGGATTTGGCCCTATGCCCTACTCCTCTATCTCAAAATCAGATGGCCTCAATACACACACTGAATTTGACGCAAGCCCATCGGCGATCAAAAATCCACCAACAAGCCAGAAAGCAAAACGACCGGAAAGCGGAGGAGACAAATGAGCTTATTTGGTGAACCGCAAGCGCATCAATGTTTGCAAGTTGCCGCCGGGGTTCAATCATCCGCACTCCGCCCGGCTTCGGCGTGATCCTCGGACAAGATACGAACGTGGATCGACTACGGTGACGGCGGAAAGGCGGCTCGTCGAGCTGCGAAAAACCGCTCCCTCAAGCAGATTAGGCGCGGATCGAGCCACAAACCAAAAAAAGGGGAAATGGAACATGACAATTTCACGACGCGAAATCATCAAAACGGGTTTGGCCGCCGGAGCGGCTTTATCGATCCCGTCGGTCCTACGGGCACAGACATTGCCCGCCGACGCTCGGACGGTTCGCATGGCTATGGGAGATCTCAGCGTCTTCGATCCGGTCGCTACGACAGCCACAATCACCTTCAACCATGCCTTGGCAATTTACGACAGTCTGTTCGGGGTCGATTCCAAGTTTGTGCCGCAGCCGCAAATGGTGGGCAAGTGGGTTGTTTCCGACGACAAGAAAACCTACACTTTCGAGCTCCGCGATGGTCTGGAGTGGCACGACGGCACGCCTGTCACTGCGGCGGACTGTGTGGCCTCGATCCGTCGCTGGGGCCAGGTGAGTCCCGGCGGGCAGTTGCTCATGGCGCGGGCCATAGATATCTCGAAAAAGGATGACAAGACCTTCACAATCGCGCTTAAGGAACCGCTCGGGGCTCTGCTCACCATCCTGGCCGACGGCGGCCCGTTTATCATGCGGGAGAAGGACGCGAATCTTCCCGCGACGGAGCAGGTGACCGCGAATATCGGATCGGGACCGCTCAAGTTCAGTAATGCTCTTGCCACGCCGGGCGCGAGCTTCACTTACGATCGCAATGAAAAATATGTGCCACGCGGCGAGCCGTCCGACGGACTAGCCGGTGGGAAGGTCATGAAGGTTGATCGCGTCGTTTGGGACATCAGCTTGGCCGCCGATCCGCAGACTGCCGTCGCTGCCTTGCAAGCAGGTGAGATCGACTTCTTGTCGGGGCCGCCGGTCGATCTGTTTCCAGTGATCGAGAACGACCCAAACCTTGAACTCCAAGTTTTGGACAAGGCCGGCAGCGACATGTTGCTGCGCATGAACTGCCTGCAGAAGCCGTTCAACAACCTGAAGGCGCGCCAAGCGATGCTTCACCTGGTCGATCAGGAGGCGTTCGTGCGTGTCATATCCGCCGACCCAAATTACGGTCACGCGGTCACTTCGATCTTTGGAAACGAAACGCCGGTGTCCAATGACGAAAATACGGGATGGTTCAAGAAGGGCGGCAACCCGGAAAAGGCCAAGCAGCTCTTCAAGGAGGCTGGATACGCCGGCGAGAAAATCGTCATCCTCCAACCCACGAGCTGGAAGGAGGCTAGCGATGCCTCGCAGCTTCTGGCGGCCGAGCTGCGGAAGATTGGGGTCAATGCCGAGCTTGCGCCGAGCGACTGGGGAGGGGTTGTTGCCCGCCGCGCGAACAAGGGCCCCGTTGAGGACGGAGGCTGGAGCATCTTCATGTCGAGTGAAGCTGAATGGGTCCGCGGCAATGTTATCGGTGCAGTCACCCTGACCATGAATGGCGAAAAGGGTTGGTTTGGCTGGCCTCAGAATGACGACTATGAGGCTCTTAGGGTCAAATGGGCGGATGTCGAAACGCTCGAAGAGCGCAAGGCCCTGGCTCGCAAGATGCAACGAATTTGGTGGGACTATGTGCCTGACGTTCTGTTGGGTCAGTATGTCAACCCAATCGCGCGCAGCAAGACGCTGACCGGCCTCATCGGCATGCCAGAACTCCTCCCAATGTGGAACATGCAGAAGGCCTGACCCTAATGGGCGCGTACATCCTTCGCAGACTCGTCTCGACCGTCGCCGTGATGGTGATGGTCGGGATTTTCATCTTCCTGCTTCTCAGGCTGGCGCCCGGCGATCCGGCAGCAATCATCGCCGGCGAAACGGCCACAGCACAGATGATCGCCGGCATCCGCGAGCAGCTGGGACTGAACGAACCACTGCCCGTTCAGTTCGTGCAGTGGGCGCTGAGCATTCTCGGCGGCGATTTTGGCACCTCGATTTTCACGGGGCGACCCGTGCTCCAACTCATCGCGCAGCGGCTGGAACCGACCATTTCCATCGCGATCTTGACGCTTATCGTTTCGGTGACGACCGGAGTCTCCTTCGGCATCCTCGCCGCCTGGCGAGCTGGCGGCCTCATCGATCGCGTCCTTACCGCCTTTGCGACACTTGGTTTTTCTGTCCCGGTGTTTGTCGTCGGCTATCTTCTGATATACTGGTTTGCTATCAGAATGCACTGGCTACCGGTCCAAGGTTATGTCCCTATTAGCCATGGCTTTGGGCCTTGGTTTGTGCGCCTGATCCTGCCTACAGTGGCTTTGGGCTTTCCCTATGTCGCTTACTTCGCCCGAATTGCACGGGCAAGTATGCTCGAAGTTCTGTCGGAAGACTATATGCGGACGGCCGCCGCCAAAGGCGCCTCGTCATATTCCATGCTCTTCCACCATGCTCTAAAGAATGCCGGTGTCCCGATTTTGACCGTAATCGGCATGAGTTTCGCAGGTCTGATCTCTGGCGTCGTCATCACGGAAACGGTTTTCAACATACCTGGTGTCGGTCGTCTGGTTGTCGACGCAATCGACAACCGCGATTATCCCATCATTCAAGGTGTGCTCATCCTCGTTTCGGGCCTGTATGTCCTTATAAATCTTGCGGTCGATCTCGCTTACACCCTGATCGATCCCCGCATCCGGTACTGATATGACGCTCTTCTCCGCACCAATTGAAACCGTGCCGACGGGCCGGTCACGGCTATCCGATCTTCCGCGTCTGGCGAGGCGTCATCCTTTAGTCTTTGTAGGTGGCGGCCTCCTGGCGGCGTTGATCATGTTGGCACTCTCTGCCCCGCTTTACGCTGGCGATCCACTGAACATGGATCCCTTCAAACGCCTTCAGCCGCCTTCGGCGGAGATGTGGTTCGGGACCGACAATTTGGGCCGTGACGTGTTTGCCCGAACGATCTTCGGCGCGCGGATCTCCCTCATCGTCGGGTTGATCTCGGCGGCGGGCGCGGCTTTGGGCGGCCTTCTGATCGGCGTCATCGCTGGCTACATCCGCAGCCTCGATAATGTTGTCATGCGGGTCATGGACGGGCTGATGTCGATCCCGACGATTCTGCTGGCCATCGCCCTTATTTCTCTGACAGGCCCCGGGATCGGCATCCTAATCGTTGCCATCACGATCCCTCAGTTGCCAAGCGTCACTCGGATGGTCCGTTCGGCGGTCCTGAGCGTTCGGGAGCGTCCTTATGTAGAGGCCGCCGTCTGTGGAGGCGCACGCCTACCGAGAGTGCTGTGGCGGCATATCCTGCCGAGCACCATTCCGCCGCTTATGGTCCAGAGCGCCATTGTCTGCGCAGATGCGATTCTGACTGAGGCCGGGCTGAGCTTTCTAGGCGTGGGCGTACCACCCGAGATTGCTAGCTGGGGCAACATGATCTCGAGTTCTCGCCTGTATCTCGGTATCGCCCCAATGACGATCTTCGCCCCCGGCATCTGCCTCGCCGTCACGGTCCTTGCCGTCAACCTGCTCGGGGATGGCCTGCGCGACCTGTTCGACCCCCGTGCAAGGCGGAGACGTTGACATGCTGATGCGAGAATCTGCAGGGGATGACGTGCTTCTCGACGTTAGAGACCTTGAGACGCACTTTTACGGCGAAGAAAGCGTCACCCGCGCCTTGGGCGGCATCAGCTTCCAGGTTAAGAAAGGCGAGACGCTTGGCGTCGTCGGCGAATCGGGATGCGGGAAGAGCGTCACCGCCCTTTCCATTCTTCGCCTGCTGCCGAAGCTGACCGCCAGGACTGTCGGCGGCGAGGTCCGCTTTCACGGACGCGACCTCCTTGAGCTGTCGGATCGGGAGATGCGACAGATCCGCGGCGACCAGATCGCCATGATCTTCCAGGAGCCGATGACGAGCCTGAACCCGGTCTATACGGTCGGCCGCCAGATCGCCGAGGCGGTGCAGATCCACACTAAAGCGTCCCGCTCTGTGGCCATGGCAAAGGCCGAAGAGATGCTCCGTCTCGTCCGCATCGCGGATCCCGAGCTTCGCGTCAACAACTATCCTCACGAAATGTCAGGCGGCATGCGCCAGCGCGCCATGATCGCCATGGCCCTTGCCTGCTCACCGGAACTCTTGATTGCCGATGAGCCAACCACCGCGCTCGACGTCACTATCCAGGCGCAGATCCTGCGTCTGATCGTCGATCTAAAAGAGCGCATGGGAACGGCCGTCATGTTCATCACGCATGATCTGGGCGTCGTAGCCGAGACGTGCCAACGCGCCATCGTCATGTATGCTGGCCGGATCGTGGAACAAGCGAGCGTCACGGATCTGTTCGCACGCCCCGCGCATCCCTACACCCAGGGACTCATGCGATCGGTGCCGGATCCGCGCCGTGGCCGTCAGCGCCGCCTTCCGGAAATCCCCGGCATCGTGCCAAGTCTGCGCGAGCCCATTGTGGGCTGCAGCTTTGCTCCTCGCTGCCCGTTCGTTATCGACATTTGCCGCGACAAGACGCCCGCCCTGCGTGATGTCGGGTCGAGCCACGCCGCGGCTTGCTGGCGCGCCGAAGAGGTGATGGGCGCATGAACGGTCCTCTGCTCAAAGTCGAGAATCTGACCAAGCACTATCCGCTTGGCTTGGGAATCTTCAAGAAAAACATTCCGGTGATCCGGGCGGTCGAGGATGTGTCCTTTTCCGTCGAGGCCGGCGAGACACTCTGCATCGTCGGCGAATCCGGCTGCGGCAAGTCGACCGTCGCGCGGCTCTTGATGCGGCTCGTCCAGCCGACGGGTGGGCGTGTGCTGATCGACGGGACCGACATTGCGGTCCTCAAGAAGGACGCGCTTCACGCGTGGCGCCGTCGGATGCAGATGGTCTTTCAGGATCCTTACTCGTCGCTAAATCCGCGCCTTACTGCCGGACAGATCATCACCGAACCCGTTGAGAATTTCGAGCGCCTCAGCCGGAGGCAGCGTCAGGCGCTTGCCGCGGACCTTCTCCAGAAGGTCGGAATGTCGCCCGAGATGATGCACAGGCTCCCTTCCGAATTGTCGGGCGGTCAGCGCCAGCGGCTCGGCATCGCGCGGGCGCTTGCCCTCCAGCCCTCGCTCATCATCGCCGACGAAGCGGTGTCAGCCCTTGACGTCTCCGTGCAGGCGCAGATTCTGAATCTGCTTCTGGATCTCCAGCAGCAGATGGGCATCGCCTTCGTCTTCATCTCGCATGACCTTGGCGTCGTGGAGCATATCGCCCATCGCGTCGCGGTCATGTATTTGGGACGGATCGTGGAACTCGCCTCATCCGAGGCGCTCTTTGCCAAGCCGGTCCACCCCTACACCGAGGCGCTGATCGCGGCAGCTCCGGTGCCGGATCCGACGCGAGTTCGGCTGGAGGTGCCCGTCGAAGGCGAGGTCCCAAGCCCCATCAATCCGCCGAAAGGGTGCGCGTTCCACCCGCGCTGTCCGCTCGCGGTCGAGCGTTGTCGCATTGAAGTGCCGCCATTGGTGCCGATGGCAGACGGCCGCGACGTGGCCTGTCACGTGCGCGCTCCGGCCACAGGACATCGCGGCCCAGCCGTCTGCAGCGGCTCTTCGCTTAGTCCGGTGGCATAGTCACAGACCGTCACCTGATCGAGCATCCCGGGCCGCACCGCTGAGACAAACAATGACACATCTGCCACGTACGGCAAGATCGTCGCCCGTGAACTATCCGCAAGCCATTGATCTGGCATGTTGATGGAGAGGATCGTGGAATTGGAATTGCAGGATTTGAGGTGTTTGAGCGGTGTTTTCTTGCAATTCGGTTTTACGATTCCCCTGTGCGCTGAGGCGTGATTCACTCGGTTCGGCGGCGGCGAATCGAGGGGACGGCGAATGTCCAAGCCACGCGAGAAGCGCGAGACGGG
>NZ_JBVVQE010000131.1:0-7319 GCF_055811435.1 Mesorhizobium sp. WSM4837 | reverse complement strand
CATCAGCTCGAAACGCTGCATCCCTCACCATTGCCGTCGCAGACAGGGCTCAAGCCGAATACCCCATCTAAACATCTCTAGATGATGACCCACGGGACGAAATCCCGAGGCGAGAGAGGCCGGCGCGACAATGCGCTTACAGCGCGTCAGATTTGATCAGACCCTCGCATCGCGAATTTCATCGAGGCCAGCGGTCTTAGACCGCGCTGAAGGCCGGACATATGACCGCTCATATCCCGCTGGATGAGTGAGATACCGAAACGATACGGACCGCCGACCACCTGCTAAAAC
Organism: Mesorhizobium sp. WSM4837; assembly: GCF_055811435.1. Classification (NCBI taxonomy): domain Bacteria; kingdom Pseudomonadati; phylum Pseudomonadota; class Alphaproteobacteria; order Hyphomicrobiales; family Phyllobacteriaceae; genus Mesorhizobium; species Mesorhizobium sp. WSM4837. Next base: position 7,028 of record NZ_JBVVQE010000131.1, on the reverse strand, counting down.
CGCTTCGTGCGATGGCGAAAGGCCGGTGTCTGGGACCGGCTTCTCGATGCAGTGTCCGAGGCTTACGACAGCGACATCGTCATGATCGACTCTTCCTGTGTCCGCGTCCACCAGCACGCGGCCACGGGAAAAAGGGATCGAGACGATGGCGGCATGGGACGTTCCCGCGGCGGCTTGACCAGCAAGATCCACGCGCTTGTCGACGCCGAAGGCCGTCCCGTCCCCCTGCGTCTGACCGGCGGGCAGGTTGCCGACTGCAAAGAGGCCGAAGCCCTGCTTGACGCTCTCGGCGAGGGCGACATCCTGCTCGCCGACAAGGCCACGACAGGGCACGCGATCCGTGCCAGGGCGGCGGAGCGCAAGGCCTGGGCAAACATCCCGCCAAAGGCAAACCGCAAGGCACCTTCTCCTTCTCCGCCTAGGTTCATCGTCAGCGAAACCTCATGGATCGCTTCGTCAACCGGATCAAACACTTCCGGGCGACAAAGACCCGGCGAACTACCTCGCCGCCGTCAAGCTCGTCGCAACCCCATCTGGTGCCAAGCGTAATGGTGTCTACAGCCTAAGGTTCCGATCGACAAATGTCGCCGGTCTCGCGATAGTGGCGATACCAACTCGCCGAGGCAGACCCACGCGGTTCGGATGGTTTTTTGGATCACGAGGGGGGAACACCGGTCACGCTTAGCGGCTAGATCGTCGATCGGGGCCTCCTGCCGGCGTGAAATAGCTGTAACTCTAATCCACTGGACGCGGGGGGAGAATCGTGGCCTAGCTATTGCGCGGCTAGGGGCCAACAGAGAGGATGGAAATCGACAATGGCTGTGCATGTCGCAACCAGAGGGCAGAATGAGGACGCAGCGGACAAGATTGTTCAGCATGCTGGCATGCTCCCCGAAGATCCGCAGGCGCGGCGCCAGCAGATATACCCGCCGGACGCGCGTAAGAGCCTTCGGAACTTCGTGGTTCACGAGACTTCACGATTTAGCTCTATTCCCGAATTGACACTCAGGTTGATGTTCAACGCAGGGCAGGCTCCCAACCGTCGCGACCATACGCTTGCGCAGATCGACGAACTCCTAGAGGTGTTTGCGGCTCACCAGACGGCTAAGGCACTGCGATTTCTGCCGCATGGAGCATTGCAGGTCTTGGCCGTAGCAAATTTCAAGGGCGGCAGCCTTTAAGACGACGAGCGCGTACCTTGCGCACCGTCGCACGTTCAATGTCTATCTTGTTCTAGCCATAGATCTCGATCCGCAAGCATCGCTGTCCGTAATGTTTGGCGCACAGCGTGCAGGACGAGACGATCTATGCCGCCCTACGGTACGAGCACGGGCGTCGCCCCAATCGGAGAATATTCGACCAACCGTATTTCACGGCCATAGACCTCATCCCCGGAAGTATCGAGAGGAGATTTGGACGCTATCTTGGTGAGCGCTTTCGCTTTGCCAAAAGCTAGAGGGCGCAACTATGACGGGACACATAGCTACGACGCCCTTTGGGCGGCGAACAATGACGCTTGCCCAAATTGCAAGCCAGATGAAGGCAAGAGCGGCACCGAAGGATGCCGCCGTTCACAAGTGGCAGACGTTTCAGCACATCAGAGAGGCCCGCGATCTGCTCGGGGTCACTGATCGCGCGATGGCGATTCTAAACGCGTTGCTGTCCTTCCACAAGGAGACGGTTCTCACAGGTGATGGCGATCTTATTGTCTGGCCGTCGAACGAGCAGCTGATGGCGCGTGCCAATGGCATGCCGCCTACAACCCTTCGCCGGCATCTCGCCATTCTGGTCGAATACGGTCTGATCATCCGCAGGGACAGCCCAAACGGGAAGCGATATGCAAGGAAAAGTCGGAGAGGCGAGATCGAGCAGGCCTTCGGCTTCGATCTGTCGCCGATCGTGGCGCGGGCAGCCGAGTTCACTCGCCTGGCGGGCGCCGTCCAGGCCGAGAAGCACGCATTCCGTCTTGCGAAGGAACGACTGACGCTGCTGCGCCGCGACATCGTCAAGCTGATCGATACAGGCATCGAGGAAGGCGTACCATGCAATTGGGGAGGGGTGCAGCAGAGATATCAGGCCATTGTCAGCAGCCTGCCGCGCGTGGCCCCACGCCAACTCGTCGAGAGCATCTGTGAAGAGCTCGAGGTGCTATGGCGTGATATCCGTGAGGTGTTGGAATCCTTTGTGGATTCACGGAATACGGACGCCAATGAGTCCCATTCCGGTTGCAACATACAGAATTCAAGCTCAGATTCTGAATTTGAAAGCGGTCCAGGAGAGAGAGAGAGGAAGCGGGACGGAGCGCCGAGAATGCCGACAAACGGGGGAGCCAGACGGAGCGGGATATCCCATTTGGGGTAGTGCTGTCCGCCTGCCCGAACATGCGGGAACTCGCCCAGAGCGGCGAGCTTGTCAACTGGCGGGATTTTGTCGCCGTGGCCGAGCTTGTCCGGCCCATGTTGGGGATCAGCCCGAGCGCCTGGCGGGAGGCGTGCGAGGTTCTTGGCGAACGCCAGGCGGCGATCACGCTGGCAGCGATCTATCAGCGCGCCGATCAGATCAACAGCGCAGGCGGTTATTTGCGTAGCCTGACGGGCCGCGCTCGGGACGGGAAATTTTCGACTTGGCCGATGGTCATGGCGCTCTTGCGCGCCACACTTGATGCCGAAAAGACGCTTCCGGAAACCTCTGGCGGGCCGCCTGGCGATGGCGATCGGAAGGAGGGGCTCGCGGTCTCGGAAACGCTTCTGCGTAGCCTGCGCAGACCGAAATCATGATGCTGGATGGTATCACAATGCGATGACGTCCTGCCCAAGGCGCCGCCGCAAGTTGGGCGAAGACGCGATGAGCAGGATCGTGTGGGGCAGCATCGGCAACCGCACGTCGAGATAAAAAACCCGGGCACTAGGCTGGTCGAGACGCGATAGTATCGCGAGGGTCTTCATGCCCCAACGGGCGAGTTCTCGCGGCCCGGTAAGACAAGTTTTTGATCGGCGATACAAGCTGCTGCAGGAGATTAACAACAAGAATGTCGCGTCGCGCGTTTTCGACGTGTTCACTTATTCAGTTTCCCTGCATAGTGATTGCCGGCGTGTAGCCGACGACGGAGGACGAGCGGAAGAGCTTCGAGCTCTACCGGCACAACCTAAGCGATGTCATCGTTATCACTTTCGATAGTTGCTCGCGAACCTGCGATCGTTGCACGCGTCCTGACAAATTTTCCGGAGCCGATAATCCAGGTGCAATCATTCGAGAAGACGACGTCTTCTAGGCGAAGCCCACCTTCGCTTTTACCATCACTACGACGACGAGGTCGACAATCCGGCCATCCGGTCGCTATCTTCAGTTCTGACTCGGCACCGTCGCGCTGGAGGGTGGCCAAGTGAACACGAAAGATGCGGACGATCACCGCGCGCGATCACTCATGATCGTTGTTGACCGCCGACCTCGCGAATGTCGGCTTCGACGAAACACCGGTAGCTCTCGGCAAATTTAAACAATTGCCGTTTGAAGATGATGATTTCATGGTCGAGGCTCGGCCCGTCAGGATCGGTGTGGTAGGCAGTGAGCTGATAGTCACATTCGCCAAGCGGCACCATGGCGTAATCGCGTGTCAGCACCGCTTCGATCTCTTCGCGTGCAGGCGTTCTGCCACGGCCTCTTTTGCTGAAATTCTATCGTTGGACGCAGCGTCACCGTGACAAACGGCGGCTTGTCCGGCAGCTCCGTCGGTGTGTGCAACGTGCCGAGCGCGCGATAGACGCATCCAGCGAGGCGTGCCTCTCTCATGTTCCGATGATTACCTTCCATGCGTGATCGGCCTTCGACCCAAGCGGAGCGGCATCGTCTCGCGTAACGACGATACTCATATTGCCTTCGGGACAGGGAACACACTCGTCCTCCGCGAACATCCACCTTTCGAAGCTCAATCCCGCACCCTGCATGACGCCTGTCTACACTTCAGACCCCGCATTGCCGCGACGCCCGCAAGACTCGATCCCGGATTGCCCGCTGCGCTTTGGCCGGATGGGACTTGCACCCAGAAGCAAGCATCAGCTTGCTGATGCGCCGTTCCGCGGCGGATAATGGTCCGGCAGAATCCCCCGATTTCACCGATGCCGCTGACACCGAGCAGTTCGGACCTTTCGTCTACCCTCGGTGATTGCCTCCCAAAGCAAATGCGGGCTTTCCGAGCGCCCAGACGAGTTTTCCGTTTGAAGGCAGGGCGCTTTAACAATACGGAATGCAAGTGTCGATTTGAGTTGAGATGCAGACGTATATTATTCGATTAGTTAAACAGAGTGGTACAGAACGTCGACACGAAACGCAGACAGCAATTAAAACAAAAACGCGTAACGGCACCATACATCTCGAAAGAGGGCAAGATCGAAAAACCTTGTGAATGCCGTCCAATAAGGAAGAACGAACGGTGGTTTGCGGTGTTTGTAATCGGTGGTCGGCGGTGTTTGTAAATGTCGCCACGTTTTAGCGGAAACTTCCGGACTGGGCGAAAGACTCGCTCGAGGTCGAGTTGGAGGTTTGCCAACACGCGTGCACGCGGCCACTTGTGGCGGGAAACTCGTTTTCTTCCACACCGGCGTAAGCTGCTATGTGCAGTGTCAGATCAGGCATAGAGATTGCGTGGCCCAAAATCGAGGCGACATTTGCACCGTTTCAACAATAGAGTATCTTCTTAATAGGAGAAGAGATGGGTATCGTTAAAGCAAGTATGGGTGTATAATGAGAAAACACGAATGACGTGTTTCACCCACCAGTTGCCGGCCTGTCGCGAATGCAGCATTTATTCATCTGGAACGTGTATCAGTCCAAAAATGATAAAAGATAGACGTAAAAACCAGCATGGGCTTTTGATTGAATACGGTAAATGTTACAACAATATGACTGTAGCAACAACACAGATAACTAAAGCGGAAACGACAATGAAACACGACAACAAACAAACACGACAGAAGCAAATAGAAGTCACCGATCGGAACGTATTTCTACGAGAGTCCATGGCCAACATTAGCGGATTTTCGCGAGAGTGACACCACTAGTCCCAACCAGATGCGATCGGCCAGTCGGTGGCGGGCATAGCCGGGGGCCAAATCATCTGTCCATGGGCCACGATGTCGAACCCTCCTCTTGTCGTATCGCGGATCCATAAATCATCGTCTTGGTAACTGAAGCGGTCGGTCCGAGCGATGGCGAGGAAATGCTGAATTTCTTCGCGCTGGACGTTAGTGCACCATCGCCGGTGGTACTTACCCGTTACAGATGTAGCAGAAATGACGCCATCGTATGGCGGGAAGTTCATCGCCATCATCACCCCGGGGAAATATTTAGTTGGGACTTCTTCGAAACTCCTGTTGTCAACACAAGATTGTGCAAGGAGGGTAGGCAAAAAGACATACACGAGGGGGGGATGTGAAGCATCAGTCGAGAGGGCATCAACCTCGATAGCCTCATTAGGGCCAATGAGTGGAGACTGGGTCATACAGGGTTCCGTTTCGAACGCCCCAAAAGCCCTTGGAGGAAGGCCTGAAGCTTGTTCATAAGCCCGCGCCTCAGCCACCCACTTGCGCTGAGTTCGCTGGAGCCGCTTGAGGTAATCACGGTACTTTTTGACAGCCTTCTTGAGGCTCTTGCGCAGATTGTCTCCGGTTTTGCCCGTTAGGCAGAGGCTGTCAAATTGGGGGCGAACGTAGGCTGGATAGTTGTCTGCCATGGTGAAGGTTATGATGGAACTGTATGAGTGACTCGGTTATATAGAGGTTTGTCTACGAGGTGATGAGTTTGTAATCTGCGATGTGCACAGTTGTTGCCGTTTGGGTGCAATAAAGGGGCATTTGTGGGATGTGTCTCTTTAAGTCGCGTATAGGTTCTGCTTCTGTGCAACCGCTGGCCCTCGCAATAGTCAAGGGACGCAACTTTAGGGAGCTGAACAGGCCTGCCCCTTGCTAAGTCAATAACACCTCACGTTCGTTACAAGAGCAAGTTACCACTACGAATTCTGGAAAAGCCAGATGCCGCCATCGGACAACAATTACTAAAAATGACAGGGACCTGTTGATACGTTGGTACCGACAGCCCAGTTCCGGGGAACATCACATCCTCAATGGTGGCATTTGATCATTGCGACCGTGATCGCCATCGACAGTGCTGGCACGGTCATCGCGCCAATGTGCCTCGATTGCCTTTGAGGCCGAAGATGTAGTCGGCCTTCTTGTCCAGGACCTTCTGGGCGATGCCACGCTGGCAGCCCATGGCATCGATCGTCACGACGGCCCCTTCGATGGCCAGCATGTCCAGAAGCCTGGGAATGGCGAGGATCTCATTGGCCTTATCCGCCACCTTGACCTGCCCCAGCATCAGGCGCTGGCGGGCGGCAAAGGCGGAAGCCATGTGGATGGGCTCCTCGCTGGCCCTGGACCCCTTGGAGCGGCGCACTGACTTGCCATTTATGGCAACGACGCCTTCCGGCACGCCCGTCAGCGACGCCACCCACTTTCGACCTGAGACCCTGATCTCCTCCGGTGAGAGGCAGAGTCCTGGGTTTCGTTTGTGGCCTCATGCGGCCTGTTTTTCCAGTGTGGATTTCATTGCGAACTCGGCTGGCGGCATGTTGCCGAGGGCCGAGTGGGGTCTGTGGTGGTTGTACAACTCCGCGACGGAACACCCACGGGACCGACCGACGTGAGCTTCTTTATCCATGGCATGCCTGGGCTGAGCGGCAAGTCTTTATCCATGAAGTGATCGAGAAGGGTCGCGTCGGTCTTTCGCTGCAGCATTTCCGGCCAGGTATTTGATCGATGGTTGGAGATTCCGGCGTGGATGTTCGATCGGGGCGCCAGCGCGAGCTGGCGTATCACTACTGCTGCGCATGTCGACCTTGCCGCGCTTGGCGCCCTGGCGACACTGCTCCGGGACACGGGTGCCCCATCGCAATGGCAGGAGATGGGCGCAGCATTGGGCTCTCACGACGCGAATCGGGGAGATGTCCATGCCGCGCCAGCCCACGACATACC
>NZ_JBVVQE010000130.1:0-7433 GCF_055811435.1 Mesorhizobium sp. WSM4837 | reverse complement strand
ATCGTGGCACCTCCGCCAACAATGAATCAGCCGCTCACCATCAATTCAACCTGATTAATAGGTCCTGACCCTAGCTGGCTCCTCCCGGTGTTCAACAACGAACGCGATCCGGACCTTTCGTTCGAGCAGATTTACACCCCGCTGCCACCGTGACCCAACGGGAGTACCTCGTCCCGCTCTCATTTGATCAACGCTGCCTGTGTATTCAGCGACCACTTCGCCGAAGCTGTTGCGCTGGATGGCCACCTTTTGTCAGGCCTTCGACCTTGTCGTTGAGCTTGACCAGATGCTCGACAAACCCGCCCTGGGACAGGTGAGGAAAGCACGTTGAGAAGATCGCGATTGGCTAGGGGGTGGATTACAGGACGCATGTTCTGGCGCAACCGCAACTTCCAGAGTGTCGCCGGCTATGTCCGCTTCAGGCGATGGCAAAGCTGACCTTAACGGCCTAACGCGGCGCATTAGCGCAGCCAATTCCAGCTCTCTAGCGAACGATCAGTTCGGCGCGCCCGCTTCGGAATTCGTGCTTGGTAAGAAATGAAACGATCGCTGCAGCGATTTTGCCGCCGCCCTGTTCCGAAGGCTCGATGGCGCTGGCAAAGTCGGCCTCCTCGTCGCAGATAATGCGAAGGTCGATCACTGGAACGCCCCGCCCAGCGGCTGCTCGTGTAATGCAGTCATTGAGGACCGACAGGGCCGTTACCGCAATGCGCCTCTCTTCAGGGTTCGGATACCGGACGTCGTAGATCGTACAAACGGCGGTGGGCAGCTTGACAGCCAGAACGGCATCCAGCGTCGACCGATACTCCAGGCAAAACTGCTCTCTTATTTCGGCCAGTCTTAGCAGGGCGTCGGCGACGGACCGCGACGGAGCGTCCAGAACAGAGGAAACGCCGAGCGCGTCGTTACCTCCCATGCTGACCACCAGATGAGTGGCGTCAGCCGGCAGACTGTCCAGCTGCTGGCGCACCCCTGCCATGACGCTGCCGTCGACGGCGAGCAGGTCGGCCGACCACCCGATCGGAAGCTGACGCACCAAATGGGCCAGTACATCTGCTCCGCCGGTCACATAGGCGCGATTGTCAAAAACTGAATCGCCAAGAAGCACAATTTTATTCGTCATACCCGCATCCTCGGCGAGAATGGCTTGTATGGGCGCGAATGCCGGTCCCGCCGCGCGGCCAGCAGGAAGCTCCTCCGCGATATCGGGGACTTCACCAGACTTGCGTCTCCATGGGGCTCTCGCTCGCCAAGTAGTTAGCGGCGAGGCCGTGGACGGCAACACTGTCCGAATAAACGCCAGGCGCCCCCAAACGATTGGTTGCCATGTTGCATTCAGCGCCATTGCTGGGAGCATCCCGGCTGCGGCAAGAATGCCGGAAGGGCTTTCCGTAAGCCGCGGCAGCCATCCCACTGGTTCTGTTTCGAGCACCGTGCCGAAGGCGAGCTTTTTCTGTAGACGGCAATTGTCCGCCTATGTCACCGTTTCGCCGTGTCAGAATCCCGCTCGTCGCGTCTGAGGAACTCGGTGGTGACCGTGCCGAGTCTGTTTTCCAGCCAATCAGCCATCGCCTCTTCTTCGCGCAGGTTCTCTTTGCACGCGCTTTGGGTTTCGGAATCGCCAATCTCGCCGGCTGCGGCAATGAGCATCTTATAGCTGGCGATTTCCATATGCTCGAACGTGTAGCTGGCCAGCGATCCTTTCATCACCTCGTCGCCTGCAAAAATGCCCCTGATGTTCTGTCCGAATGCGATTAGCTTACCGCCGGCATCCGTCAGCGTCGAAGATCCGTCGCCAATCCGGTCGAGGCATTGTTCGAGACGTTTTGCCTGTTGTCTCGTTTCTTCGAGATGCGAATCTCGGGATAGTTTCCAGACGCTCGATTTGGCCGCTCAAAATGGTCTAGGCCTGTTCTTCCATGGCGAGAGCGTCGCGCAGCCACTGCACCAGACGTTCCTTGGGCTCTGTCATGTCCGTCTCCGTTGGTCAGCATAGTTTTACTGCCATCGCAACATCGCCGCAGACCGTTAGTTCCGTCGAGTGGATCGTGCCAAACGATGAGCGCGCAATGATCCGGGCCGGCCGGCCGTTCTAGATGCGTGATAGTCGACTGCAGGAAAAGCCTTAAAGCTTCGGCCTTAGATCGCGGCGCAAGAGACGCGCTTCTCTCAGGATCGAGGCACGATCGACGCCGATGAGCGATGCAATGTCGCGTATCTGCTGCTCAGTAGCACCGGATTCCCGCGCAAGTGAGCGTACAAAGTCGTCTGTCGGGCGGACCCGCCCTGCTTCTTCTGCCATCAGACAATTGCCTTACGTTTGGGGCAGGATTCCGATGGTCGCTCCCAAGCGTCAGCGCCCATTGTGCGTGGCTGGCGATCTCATATTGTACCGACTTGCATAGATGTTAGCCAGCTGGAAGCGTCTTCGCAGCCGTGAATGTATTGCGGGAGCGGAAATGAGATATCGGACCAACAACGAAGGCACGGGATATCGAGGCAAGGACCACGACCAGCCAATCAAGCCCGAGGCGGAGCATTTCGAACACTGCCCTATATGCGGGCAGGATTTCGACATGCGCGATCTCGGCCAGGTGCTTCACCATGCGGGGGCGGAGCACCAACCGGTTCCGGTAGACCAGTAGACCGGCCTATTCGTCGCTGAAACCCAGCAGTGATGCGTGGCGTATGTGGCTGTGATCGCCTCGGAGATGCTTGATGCGCAGCTTCATACCGGGCGTGTCGACCTCTTATCCGCATCAGCAGCGTGGAACATCTGCGGCGAATGCACGTTCGGCAGGTAACGCCCATGGAGGTAACCAAGTCCTTGTGTCCAGCTTTCTCCTCGGATGTGCTCATCCGCAAGCTGCGTCGCGTCGCTGACATCAGCGATGATGACGCCGCAGCCTTAGGAGGCCTCACGATTCAGGAGAAGGATGTTCCGGCTAACAGGGAAATCGCCTTAGAAGGCGATCGACCAACCAACTCATTTGTCGTCTTGGACGGCGTGGCATGCTCATACAAGCACACTGGTGCGGGAAAGCGGCAGATCACCAGCTTCTTTGTCGCAGGCGATCTCCCGGATCTGCACGGCATCCATCTGGCAGTTATGGATTGCAGCTTCTCGAGCATGACACCAGGCAAATTGGGCTTAATCCGCCACAGCGCTCTTCGCTCGATTTGCGAACAGCGCCCGCGTGTTGCAACCGCGTTCTGGCGATCGACCCTGATTGACGCTGCGATCTACCGGGAATGGGTCACCAACGTCGGGAGACGGGACGCCTACGCTCGCACGGCACACATGTAATGCGAACTCATCGTGCCGTTGCGGTTTGCAGGACGCATTGAGGACCACGTCGCGGATTTACCGATCACCCAGGCAGCACTTGGTGATGCGGTGGGTTTGTCCGCGGTTCACGTGAACCGCACGCTTCAGGCGCTACGAGGTGACAGGCTGATCGCCACGTCAGGTACAAAGTTGCGTGCTCTCGATTGGCCGGGTTTGGTTCAGGCAGGGGAATTCGATCCGACTTACCTGCACCAGAAGGACCGTGACGTGGCATTCTGATGACGGAAGCCGATATGCCAAGATATTTCTTTGATAGCGGCGATCACCAGCATCTCGTGGAAGACAACACGGGTCTGGAATGCGAGGGGATTGAGGCAGCGCGCAATGCAGCCGTCGAAGGATTGACTGAGCTGGCAAGAGACGAACTGAAAGGTCCCGATGGGCAGCAACTCATCATGGATATAAGGGACGAGAGTGGCAGAAAGGTTCTGAGGCTTAGCCTGTCCCTGGTGATCGAACCGCTTGAGGTAAATGCCGTCTCGCCGACATCCAACAAAGATGAACCTCGACGTCGCGCTTGAACCATGCGGAGCCGGAGCACCAGCCGCTGGTAGTTGTGCAGTGAACGAAGACCGGGCTTTTAGCCGACCTCGCGGATCTGGGCGATGCGGGCCTTACCGAGCGATACGAACAGGCGCTCTAGAAGGCCTTCGTCCACTTCGGAAGCCAGGCCGAACCGCCGGTCGTGCTCAACGATCCTGTCCTGGATCGACACAAGCGTTTCATACCGAGCGACAAGGCTCGTCAGGACTTCCTGATGGTGGGAAGTCATGTGCTTTTCTTTCCGCGCTACAATCGGGCATATAGTCGAAGGCGTTCGTAAAGAACTGCCTCGTCAAATTCGCCATCTGAGAAAAGTTCCATTGCGATCACGCTCAGGCGCTCCGCCTGCTCGCTACCGACGGGAATACCTTCCTCAACGCGAACACGATCAAAGACCTGCTTCAACAAAGTCAGGTCACTAGGAAAGGCAATGCCACTCTTTGCAGTCTTAAGGCTGACCATATGTCTTTCCTCCCATTTGGGGCGGAAACGCGGTGGTCGCTCACAGCCAGCGATGCCCGTTGTCTATCGCCGATGAGAACACATTACCGCGATCGGCGCGTAGCGTCTTGAAAATAGCGCCTGAAGGTTTCTGCCCGTCCGTTCCATGCTGCCCGGGAAACGACAACAATCACGGTTGAAAGACAAGCAGTGCGACGGCGAGGCATGGGGAACCAGAACAACGGTAGGGCGTGATCCAAAAGCCTGGATCTGCAAAAGCGGCCATTTCGCTGAGCAGTTGCCTGCCGGCGAAACACATGCGCCTAGTGTTCGGTGCGAACAATAAAGCCCGCGCCCCACGAGGAAAGGACGCGGGCCGATCGGTGCATCTCCGATCTGCAGCCCATCGTTGGGAGGGAACAAGATTGCTGCACTTCCCGAACATTCATCTCAAGCATGTGTTCCAGAGAAAGCGAAATATGCCTGGAAAGTTTGCGCCATTTATCGCAACAAAACCCTCCCGCCGGCGTTCCGGTTCAATCCAAGTGCAAAAGGCTCACCATGGGCGAGGAAGAAAAGTCCGACCGCGACCGAATGACGGATTTCCAGGCGCAGTTCCTCGCCAAGGAAGCCGGAATAACTGAAGCTCAAGCGCGCGAGCTGATCAAGTTGATCGGCACCGATCGGGCATCACTACTTCGGGAAGCTCGGCTACTGAAAAGCCGGCTGAAGCCGCCTTAAGAGCATTCACAATGCTATCCATATGGGACAATTTTGAATAGAACCGGCTCGATTGAATGAGGGTCGCGCGCGAGCAGATATCGATGATCTTCGCCAGACGATAAACGATACCCGCTGCCCTAATACTGGCACCCGTAAGCTGTTGGATCGCATTGCCGCAGACGATACGCTGAGCAGTAATCAAGCGCCTAAAATCCCGCACCCCAAATCGCACAGCATTCCACGCTCGACCTTTGCACATCGGCCGTCGATTCACGCGGCCTGCGGAGAGGACCGCGGCTGATTGTAGGGCGCAGGTGCAGCGTGCCATCTACGACTTCTTGGTCTTCGAATTCCTCTTCGGTTTCGGTGCCGATGCAGCAGGGAGAGCTGTCTCGGCTTTAAGTCGTTGCTCCCGCAGCCGAGCCGTCTTTGCGTCTCGTGCGACGCGCTCAACGTCTGTTAATGCCCGCGCAGCATCCGAAGTGCGCTCCTGTCGGTCGTATTTTTCTTTATCGGTTAAGCCATGCCTTTCCCGCATTGTTGTACCTCGATCTTGTACGGCGCTTTTGTTGGCGCCCGAACGATTGTCGCCAGATCGTGTTCCCCCCAGACAACAAAAAAGCCCGCCGCACCTTTCGGCACGGCGGGCGATCAGTCGTTTGCACAGTGTGGGCGGGGATCGTAAGAAAATCCTACGCGCGCCGGCTGCGCTGCGTCCACCAAACGGCAGTTGGAATGTTTCAACAGCTTGCCGTTATCCCGCATCGTTGCCGGCCGCAACCTGACGGTACCGGAAATGATTGCGGATGTGCTCGTTGAAAAGCGGCCCTTGGCAAAGGCGGCTTTGACCGCGGCGAAGGTCTCCGGCGGCACGTCCTCAAATTCGTATCGTTTGCCGCTGGCGACGAACCACACCGAGAGGATTCTGCTGTCGGGATCGTAGGCCATTTTTCGTATCGACGTCGATGGCATGATATGGCTCATCAAAAGTCTTCAACGATCGCAGAGCCTGTCACGTTCCCTTGTGATGTTGCTCCCAAGCAGCGCACGAGGATTTGCTCCGGCCACCTAACGCATCGCGGTATCGCAAACGCGGCAGGCACGGTCTTCCGGCTCTGTCTTTTCTACGCCAGCAGCGAATTTTGACCTTCCAATCACTTCGACCGCTTGGGCTAGGCGCTGTTGAATAGCCAATCGACCCTCATACATAGGCGATCAGACCTATCCGAGTTCAGCAGGAAGCGCCGCGATGGTGATGATCGCGAGTTTGGCCTTGGTGGATTGGCCTTTTCCAGCCGGAGCGGGAATGTTCTTGTTCGCCCCACGTTTCGGCGCGGTCGAGATCTGGTGCAGGCGTTGATCACGAACCGCCAGTTCTTTGCCCGGGACGCCTGCGTTGTCGCTCGCGATATGATTGGCGCCACGCTTCTTGTGCACGGCGTGGGCGGGATTGTCGTCGAAACGGAAGCCTATCGCGCCGATGACCCCGCCTCACACAGTTTTTGTGGTCGGACTTCGCGAAACAGCGCAATGTTCGGCGCCGCAGGGAGCGCTTACGTCTATCGCTCCTATGGTCTGCATTGGTGCCTGAATGCCGTCTGCCTTCCCGGTAGTGCTGTCCTTGTGCGCGCGATCGAACCGCAATCAAAGCTCGACCTGATGCGGGCAAATCGCGGAGTTGATGACCTTCGACGTCTTTGTTCGGGACCCGGTCGCCTTTGCCAGGCGCTTGCTGTCGATGCATCTTATGACGGGCTGCCATTGGACGAGCTTCCGTTCCAGTTCAAGCTGCCGTCAGGAGCCAGAACCAGCTCCATCTTGACGGGACACCGGGTCGGGATCTCCAAGGCTGTCGATCTCGAGTGGCGGTTCGGACTGGCAGGCTCGTCGTACTTGAGCCGCAAGTTTTGAGTTGCCTCTGCACGAGTAATCGCCTGGGGGTGAGTTCGTGTAATTAGCGATGTGCCGGCACCCTTGCGCGATACTTGGTTGGCCCGCGATTTCGACCAGCTTCAAACGTCAGGAGGCGATGGAGCCTAGCTCTCAAGCGATGGTCGATTGCATGTTAGAGACGGCTGGACGCGCCGAGAGAGGCGCAGCTCGCGATCGCCCACGCCTATCCGCGCCGGCCGGCCGCGAAATGTTAAAACGCAGTCAGCCGACCACCACGATTGGCTGAGATGGTATAAAGCTGGTTATTCTCATTGTTGCTCGAACAAGCCACTGAAGGTCCTGAACAGGGGAGTATTGCTATTAAATAAACTCGTCGCATGTGGATGGCGCAGTGTTCTGCAGTCGCTGGATGTTTGTTTGCGGGCGCAGGTCTGCACCTGCATCCTTTGGCGCTTTCATACGTTTGCCCGCGAAGAAGATGCTC
>NZ_JBVVQE010000129.1:0-7437 GCF_055811435.1 Mesorhizobium sp. WSM4837 | reverse complement strand
TTGATTCCTTCATTAGTGACAATCTCGCCTAACTTGATTCGCCGTTCACCCGCTTTGCGGATTGTTTCCACGCCGGCGTAGACGACGACCGTGAACGCGATCAGCAGACTTGAAACCGCAGCAATCGTGGGGGTGATCTCTTCTCGGATTCCTGACCACATTTTGATCGGTAGGGTCATGGTATCTGGCCCACTCATGAAGAGTGACAACACCACCTCATCAAACGAATGCAAGAAGGCGATGAAACCGGCAACTATCAATGCGGGAAGGATGAGTGGGAGTACGATCCGCCAGATCGTAACAATCCTTGATGCCCCCAAACTGGCGGCGGCATGCTCAAGGCGTACGTTTTGGGCCTGCAGGCTAGCGGCGACGATCAGCACAACCAGCGGAACAGCCCCGATGCTGTGCGCTATCACCAGTGCGAGAGAGGTATCGACGAGCTGCAGTCGCGCAATGAGGAAATAGAGCGCCACCGCACTAACGATCACCGGAACGATCATCGGCGCGAGCAAGAGCTGGTAACCGACCCGGCGCATTCGCGGACTGCCACGCACGAGTGCCATTGCAGCCGCTGAACCGACGACAAGACTCACAAATGCGGTAGCTACTCCAACCCCGAAACTCTGCATGGTCGCAGAGACCCAAGCGTCGCTCCTGATATAAGCCTCGTACCATTGCAGCGAAAGGCCCGGAGGCGGGAATTCAAGGAAGCGCGATGAACTGAATGAGATCGGAACAATGATCAGGATCGGACTGAGGAGGAATAAAGCGACGATCACGCTTAATCCGCGCAATAGCTTACCACCAACCCCCGCACGCTCCCAAGTTGTTGCAAGGCCCGCGGGAAGCTGAGCCCGATGTCCCACGGCGCGCACCAGGCCGGTAGCGAAGTCAACGAGTCGCACATAAGCGCTAGTCGGGCGACGAATGGTAGCGCCTGCGGCTTGCCCAGCGCCGTTCTGAGAGCCAAGCAAGTTTTCGATCCCCACGAAATAGTTGGAGAACGAATAGAGCACGAGCGTTATCGCGAGCAGCACGGTGGCGGCAGTGGCCGCAAGCGGCCAATTGAGTGTTACGTTCGCGTAAGTATTGATCTGCATCGGCAGTATGATTGTGTTCGGGCCGCCGAGCAGTGCGGGTGTGATGTAGAAACCAAGTGCGAACACGAACACGAGCAGGCCGGCAGCGATCACGCCGGGCGCGCTCAAAGGGAAAAATACGCGCCAAAAATTTTGGGCCGCAGGGGCTCCTAGTGAGGCAGCAGCTCGAGTCAGACTGGATGGAATACCTCTCATTACACTGACCAACACCAGCACAGTGTACGGCATGAGTATGTAGACCATCGCTATAAGCACGCTGAACTCATTGTAGATCAGGTCGACGGGCCGTTCGGTGAGGCCGAGCGACATCAAAACCTGATTGATTAAGCCAAACCGTCCGAGGAGCACCATCCATGCATATGTACGCACGAGGTAGCTCGTGAAGAACGGCAACACAACGGCAAGCAGTAGCGCCCCTGCCACCCAGGTACGGGCTGAGACGACCCAGAAGGCGAGCGGGTACCCGAGTAGAAGGCAGATCAGCGTAACCTTTGTTGCCAGCTCGAAGGTGCGTCCGAGAATGATCCAGTTCGTTCGGTCACCCAAGAACTCTTGATAATGGGCGAAGATCGGCCCCGGATCGAGCAAACTCAAAGAGAGAAGACCGGCGAGCGGGACGAAGAAGAAGGTCCCGAGCAGCAATGCTGCGGGAAAAAGCAAGAGCGAGGCTTCGCGATTTCGGAGCGGCCATATGAAGGCCGCTCCAAGCGTGTAGAACATCGTGGCCATTAGCTGGCAACCCATTTAACCCAGCGCTCGACGAGCACCTCGGTATTAGTTTTGCCGGACGGAGATTTGGCTTCCCAATACGCCAGGTCGCGGAAGAACTGCTTCTCGAAATTCTCGGGTGCCGTGGGCAGTTTTGCGGCGACCCCAGGCTCAATGTACTTGAAGGCGGCGCGATTTAACGGACCATAAAAGATCAAATTGTTGAGACGAGCTTGCGCCTGGGCGGAGGCCTGGTAGGCCACAAACTGCATGGCCGCGGCCCGGTTTTTGGCGCCTTTCGGCACGACCCAGTGAAGCGGACTAAGTTCCCCTTCATTCCATTGGTAATCAACAGCGGCACCCTGATCCTTAAGGCCTTGTATTCGGCCATTGAATGCCGATGACATAGCGACCTGACGATCCGACAGGAGCTGACCCGGTTCCGCTCCGACAGTCCAGAATTTCGTAACGTGCAGCTTGATGTTATCGAGCGACGCAAACGCCTTATCGAAGTCGATTGGATACACTTTGTCCTTGGGAACCCCGGCTGCCAGCAATGCAAATTCGACCGTCGTAGGATCTCCAGCCGCGCACTCCCTCAGCGAGCGCGGCCCCGGGAACTTGCTGGCGTCCCAGAACTCGGCCCATGAGCCCGGGCGTGGGTTGCCGGCAGGGTATTCGGCCGTTGAGAATCCCATCACTGTGCTGAAGACATACGAGCCTACGGCGTATTTTGTCTTTGCCTCAGGCACGAGGTTGTCCAGCGTTTCTTTGTCAAACGTCCCGTAGTCGATTTCTTTGACATACTTGGTGGCATCCGCTCTAAACGCGGGATTGGATAGCTCCACGACATCCCACCCTACGTTGCCGCTTTCGACCTGTACCCGAAGCTTCGCCTCGTCGGCCGGAGAAGCGTAAGTCACCTTGATGCCGGTCTCGCGCTGGAAAGGGCCGATGATTGCCTCACGGATCGCTTCCTCATACGATCCGCCACCGGAAACTACGACGAGTGTCGATTCTCGGGCCCGCAAGATGCTTGGGGTGCTAAGTGCCAGCGCTGCTCCGCCAGCGGCGGCACCGAACTCTTTGAGCGCCTGACGTCGGGTCAGCCGACTGGAGTTGATACAGTACTTCATGAGCTCTCTCCCTTATTAAATCACGATCGGAACGCGATCTGCGGCTGCGGTCACGTGCAACGGAGGCGACTCAGCGTGTTGATTGTCGGCCGCACGCAAGGTCGGGCCGTTGGCCTCGCCAGAAAGAAGCCGTCCATCCCGAGCATCCCAACCAATCCTCACATTCTCACCCACTCTGAATCGCGGAGAGGAGGCGCGACACGCTACGGCGACGGTGAGAGTTACTGGAAGGGCAGCACGCAAGCGGATTTGACACTTGACAATGTTTCCCCGATAGACGGCCTCTTCAACCACGCCTTCGAATTCGTTGTCAGCGCGCGAACCGGCCGCGAGAGGGACGATTTTCTCGGGTCGGATCATCAAGGTCACAGGCCCCGTCCGCCCCCCGGACCCCTGCCACGACGCGTAAACCTGCTGGCCAGCAACTTCGAGGACTGGTCCCTTGTCTGTTTTTCCGACCAGATGAGCGTCAATGAAGTTGGATTCGCCGATGAAGCTCGCGACAAAGCGGGTTCGCGGATTTTCGTATATGTCTTCCGGTGTGCCGATCTGCTCGACAAGCCCCTCGTTCATCACCACGATCCGATCGGACATGGTGAGCGCTTCGCTCTGGTCGTGCGTGACAAAGACTACGGTTGTCTCGAGAGAATTCTGCAGATGCTTCAGTTCGATCTGCATGTGCTCTCGAAGCTGCTTGTCCAACGCACCAAGCGGCTCATCCATGAGCACTACACCTGGGCGGAACACAAGTGCACGCGCCAATGCAACTCGCTGCTGCTGGCCTCCGGAAAGTTGGTGCGGCATTCGCGCTTCGTAACCGCTGAGCTGAACAAGATTGAGCGCTTCCGTGACACCGGCTCGAAGCTCGGAGCCGGATTTTCCGCGCATCTTTAACGCGAAGGCCACATTCTCGAAGACGGACAGATGGGGAAAGAGCGCGTAATTTTGGAAGACGACTCCAATGTTGCGCTTGTGCACGGGTAGGCCGGTTATTGGTCGAGCACCGATCAAGATCTGGCCAACGGTTGGTGTTTCAAATCCCGCGACCAT
This sequence comes from Mesorhizobium sp. WSM4837, assembly GCF_055811435.1. Lineage (NCBI taxonomy): Bacteria > Pseudomonadati > Pseudomonadota > Alphaproteobacteria > Hyphomicrobiales > Phyllobacteriaceae > Mesorhizobium > Mesorhizobium sp. WSM4837. Next base: position 3,440 of record NZ_JBVVQE010000129.1, on the reverse strand, counting down.
CATCAATGTGGTCGTTTTGCCGGACCCGCTTGGCCCGAGCAATGAGACGAACTCCCCAGCCTCGATCTGAACCGACATGTCGTGAACGGCCCGTACGCCGCCATACTGTTTGCAAAGTCGCTCTATCCGCAGCGGTTCACCCCTGGACATCTATACCCCCATAGAGAGTTGCAAATAGCGCAACTGTGTTGCAGATTGGTGAATCTGTGACAGGTGTATGAACGCTTGTCAAGTGAAGCTGAGGAGTCATCGATGAGTTCAAGCAAGCAGCCCTGAGCGACCGCGACCGAGCCCCTGGTGAGGTTACGACCGTGCGCGCATTGAGCCTGCTGAGGGTCTGGGCGCGAGTGAAAGGCCGATGGCGACGCTGAGCGCAACGGATTCGTTGAGCGCGACGAAGACACCGGACGGTTTGTGCTCGGAGTTGAGCTTATCGCATTGGCGAACAGACTTCTTGCTGAACTCGACGTGGTCAGCGTGGCGCGGCCTTATCTCGAGGAGCTTGCCGAGAGCACGAGAGAAACGGCCTCGCACGGGAGGTTGCAAATGCGATGCCGCGGTAGAAGGGTCGTCTTAATCGGGAGCGAAAGCTCCGGCGACGCTCTCAACTGCCCCCGCTCGCACGATCGGTTTTCGGTAGCGCTATGGGCATGCCTGTTCCAGGTCGCGCGAGATGCGCACCACTGTTCCCTCGTCACCGAAACGGCAGACGACTTGAAGTCGTGGCATCATGATCGACATACTCGCCCAATCTCATGTGGATAGTACCTCACTCCACCAGGCGCCTATTTGCCCTACGCCGAAGGCATGGATACGGGTGATAAACGACCTAAATTTGCTGACACCGCGGGAGTAGGCGGACCGCCCGTTTGGGCTGGTGAGGGACTGCGCCCGCAGGAATGACGATTGCCACAGCCGTCCGGCGCGGTGGGGCCGCTTGCTGAGAGCGCTAGTTCAGTGCGAGAGCGGCCATACGGCGGCCACTCTCGCACTATGGCCTTCTTAGCTGGCTAGCCATTTAGTCCAGCGCTCGACAAGCACGTCGGTATGAGATTTGCCGGAGGGGGATTGGGCACCCCAGAATGCCTGGTCGCGGAAGAACTGCTTTTCGATATTAGCAGCTGCCGTGGGTAGTTTGGCGGCGACCCCGGGTTCGATGTAATCGAAGGCGGCACGATTGAACGGACCATAAAAGATGAGATTTTTGAGACGAGCTTGCGCCTGCGCGGAGGCCTGGTAGGCCAGAAACTGCATGGCCGCGGCCCGGTTTTTGGTGCCTTTCGGCACGATCCAGTGTAGCGCACTAAGCTCCCCTTCGTCCCAATGGTAATCAACGGCGGCGCCCTGGGTCTTAAGGAACTCAACATTGCCATTGAATGCCGAGGCGATCGCGACTTGGCGATCAGACAGGAGCTGGTTTACGTCGGCTCCGTCTGTCCAGAATTCGTAATGTGCGGCTTGATGTTTATCGAGTGACGCAAACGCCTTATCGAAGTTGTTTGGATACACTTTGTCCTTGGGAACCCCGGCCGCCAGCAACGCAAATTCGACTGTGGTAGGATCTCCGTTTGCACCTGCCCTGAACGAGCGCGGCCCCGGAAACTGTGCTGGCGTCCCAAAACTCGGCCCAGGAGTGCGGGCGTGGCTTGTCGGTTGCGTATTCGGCCGTTGAAAACGTCATCACTGTGCTGAACACACGAACCTACGGCGTATTTTGTCTTTGCTTCAGGAAGAAGGTCATCGAGCGTTTCTTTGTCGAAGGCCCCATAGTCGATTTCCTCGAGGTAGTTGGGCGCATCTGGTCGAAAAGCGGGCCTTGACATTTCCACCACGTCTCACTGGACGTTGTTGCTGTCGACCTGCACCTTGAGCTTCGCCTCCGCGGCCGGAGACACATAAGCTACCTTGATGCCGGTCTCCCGCTGAAAGGGATCAAGAAGTGCTTTGCGGATTGCCTCCTTATACACTCCGCCGCCGGAGACAACCACAAGCGTCGATCCTTGTGCCCGCAAAATACTTGGGGCGCCGATCGCCAGCGCGGCTCCGCCGGCGGCTGCACCGAATCCTTTGAGTGCTTGACGGCGGGTCAGCCGACTAGTTGATGGAGTACCTCATGAGCTTCCTCCCTTATGAAAGCAGTCTCGCGAAGCGATCTGCTGACCTCAAAAAGATGTTTTGCAAATAGCGCAACTATATTGCAGATTGGTGGGACTTGGGTGAAGCTGAGGAGTATCGATGAGTTCAAGCAAGCAGTCCCTGAGCGACCGCGACCGAGCCCGTGGTGAGGTTACGACCGTGCAGCGCGCATTGAACCTGCTGAGGGTCGTGGGCGCGAGTGAAAGGCCGATCGGTGTCAATGAGATCGCGCGCCGGCTAGGCAAACATGCAAGCGCTGTTTCGAGGACGCTGGCGACGCTGGAGCACAACGGGTTCGTTGAGCGCGACGAAGACACCGGACGGTTTGTGCTCGGAGTGGAGCTTATCGCATTGGCGAGCAGACTTCTTGCTGAACTCGATGTGGTCCGCGTGGCGCGGCCTTATCTCGAGGAGCTTGCCGAGAGCACGAGAGAAACGGCCTCGCTCAGTCTTTGGAACAAAACTGAGGCTATTAACGTCGAGCATGTGCTTGGTCCCGGGTCGATCAAGCACATCGCTGCACCAGGGCGCCGCAATCCAGCGCACTGCACAGCCAGTGGGAAAGCCATGCTGTCGCAGATGCCTGCCTCAACCCTGGAAGAGGTCTTGGCGCTCGATCTAGAACGCTACACGGACCATACGATCATTGAGGCAAGTGCGCTTGAACGCGAGCTGCACTGCATTCGCGAACGAGGATACGCCCTGAATGTGGGCGAGTTCATTCCTGAAATCGCCTCCATCGCGGCCGTGATCCACGATCGCAGAGGGAGAGTTGCGGCTGCAATTGCCGTTACGATGCCGGCTTTTCACTTTACTCTGCAAAGTGAACGACAGCTGGCGCCTCTTGTCATGAATGCGGCGGCGACTATCTCGCGGCGTCTAGGATATCACGGTGCTCAGCCGATAATGTCGGGAGGGCAAGATGCCCCGTGACGGAGCGAAGCGATCCTGCGGTCATCTGGATACGGCATGGTTAACGCTCTGTCCAAGCGGAATTGCGCCTTCGCCAGATTGTTGGTGAATAGGCTAGCGCCTGGCCGACATGCCGGTTTACCTTTAGAAAGTCACGCGCCTGTCCAATGGTCAGCAACAGGCGTGGTCGTGGTCGAGTAGCTCAGCCATTCGGCTTTCGCCGTCACAGATCCGGGCGGGCGGATTTCCCGCACCCGGCATTTCCGGAGGGTAACCTGCGTCATATCCGTGCTTGCGCCCAAGTTCGAGTGATTGTGCAGCGCTCTCCTTGACCAGATCGACCAGTTGAGCAGCCGGCTCGCGGCATTGAAGAAGACGATCGACACGCTGTC
>NZ_JBVVQE010000128.1:0-7956 GCF_055811435.1 Mesorhizobium sp. WSM4837 | reverse complement strand
CCCTCACTGCGTCACACCACCCCCGCCGAGTCTCATCTTGATTGACGCCGAATCTCATCCTGATCGCCGCGCCGCAGCGACGATGCTGATGTCGGAGTTTGGAATGCCCATTGCTTCCAATTCACCCACCGCGTCGGCTGCTTCATCATAATCGTCAAATAAACCCGTTACCGTTTTCATGGTGAACTCCTGAGTGTCTGTTCAGTTGGTGCTGGCAACGATGTTGCCTTGATAATCCAAACCTACCGCGGTGCTCTTTCCGTTCTTCATGGCCTGACCGCGCCAGATGCCTTGGTCGTCCTTTTTAAGGTCAGATACATCAGAATAGCCGGCATCTTGGATGCGGCTCCTGGCCTGATCTTCCGTGAAGCTGTTGGCACCGGGAACCAGCGCCCCGGTGTTCGGGGTATCGGTTGTATTCACCGCGGGTGTGGTCGAACTCGTACTGGAAGGCCCGGCAGCCATTTTAGATGCAATGTCTTCTACCATTTGCTGATGCGCCTTAAGCGTGGGCACCGTGTCTTTCGCGAACGACTTGAGGGCCGCATTGTCTCCGTCGCGTGAATAGCTTTCGAACAGTTTGACGGCGTCGGCATGTGCTGTGCGTTGCATCTCGACATAGGGCTCATCAACCGGCGCCTTGGCGGACTGAAGCTTCTCCAGATCCGTCTTGTGCTTAGCGTCCATTTGCGTGGGAACCTTGAGCTTCTGGTCGCCAGCGACGCTCTCCAGCTTGGCGTTAGCCGCACCATGATCGTCGATCATTTTCTGCGCGAATTGCTTGACCTGCTGGTCGTCAAGCTTGCTCAGAACACTCAGGCTCGATTCGACTTCGAACCTTCCACCGACAGCAGCTTTGTCGACGAAATCCTGTGCGCTGTCCGCGGCCAACGAGGGTAGGGCAAAGGCGATAGCAGTGGCGGTAACTAAGCCGCCAAGAAGGCGTCGAACTTTCATGGGCTTTATCCTTGTTTGGTGGTGCACGACTGTGGCTGGTGCACGACTATGCTACCGACCCAACAAGGCAGGACCCTCTTTGTTCCAGGGTGAGAATGCCCGAAGGCAAGTTGTTTCGAGTGCCGGGCGAGCAAAAACGAGCAAACCCCGCCTTGCGAGCGGCTGCAGCACGCCAGGACGTAGCATGTCGCCTTTCCTTCCGAGGTCAGCCCGCCAAAGTCATCAGGCGACTTCGCCCGACAGCTTGCCTATTCGGCGCGTTCCGCAGGTTCCATGCTGGCACGCGCTTGGGACGTAGACTCCGCACTTGGCGGCGGTGCCGAGCGCTTCGGCGAGATCGGACGCCAGGTCCTGAATGCCGACTCGGCGCACCTCGCCGTGCTCAATGGGTTGCTTCATCACGGCCGACGCCATTGCAATCGGCACCGCCAAGTCGATACCGACACTGCCACCGGCAGGCGCGATGATGGCAGTGTTGATCCCGAGAAGGCGGCCGTCGGCGGTGACCCGCGCATCACCGGAATTACCAGGGTCATCCGACAGGTCATATCGCTCCTCCAGCAAAGTCCTCTGGCATTGCCCGCCCGTCCATTCTCCGCCGTCAAGGCCGACGACGAAGCGCAGAAGCCGCGCTGGCCGCCGCAACGATAAGAGCGCACGGAATGCCTGCATTCAACACTCTGCGCATTTTTCCCTCCATGGCTGAAGTGCCCCGAACCGCGCTGCGCGTGATTTATTCCCGCCGCGAGCTACGCAGCTGGGATCGACCAGTTCGGTGTATGCGCACAGTGCCGGACGCCCAGACTAGCGAGGCTCGCCCGACTCCCGTTTGCCCCGCCTTGCCAGCGCCAAGCCGCCGATCAGCATCAGTGCACCCCAAATCAGGAACCCGATGTCCCAATAGATCCACTGGTCCTGCGGGACGGTTTCGTTGACATGGTGGATGCCGAGAAGCTGGTGATTGATCAGCCCTTCGACCAGGTTGAATATCCCGAAGCCCATGAGCATCGTCCCAAGCAACATCGTTCCCGACCACCAGAGATGAGATTTGTGAGCGGTGCGCCAGAGCACGACCAAACCAAGCACGACGAAGATGTATGTGCCGGCGTGGAACAGGCCATCGAGAAGCGTGTTGAACTGAAGGTTCTCAACACTGTCGGCGGGATAGCCGGCGCTGGTCGCTATATGGTGCCACTGGAGCAACTGGTGCAGCACGATTCCATCGAAGAACCCGCCCAGGCCAAGCCCCAGCAGAATACCTGCGGACGTCGGAAAACGGCGATGCTGCGAAGCCGTGGTCGCCATCCCTCGCTCCTTTGGCACCTCTAACTTCGGGCCAGGCCATGTGTTCCCCTACCCCGCGGGTTGGATACGCGCGCAGCTAAGGTCGCAAGAATCGGATGTTTAGGCAGCGGAAGCGCTGGCGATGACAACATCCATTCGAACGGATGAAAGGCTGCGCCTCTGGCGGAGAGAGCGGGCCGATCGGGTCGCTGTTCCGAGTTTTATGACACTCGACCGAGATCGCGGTTTCGCCTTCGACGCTCGATGATACGCGCGTTTCGACGAGCGACTCTAAGTTCGGCAAGCGTTGGTTGCCACCAGCCTCGGGAATGCTCCATCGGTCCAGCTTCATGACGAGCGGGCCATGTCTTGATGAGTTCCGTCAGCGTCGCCGAGCGCCACGTTCCCCACACGTAGTCGAAGTCTGCCCGCATCGCATGTGGATTGAAGGCGGCCAATACTGGCGGTTCGACGACTTCACCTGACACATCGGTAAAGACGACAACACCGTACTGCTCTGTTGCGACGGGGCGCCCCATCGGAGGCAAGTCTTCAGCTGGCAACGGATAGCGGTGGCGGCGGCGTTCAGCATATCGCAACCGCGTGGTTCTTTGAGCTTCCGAGTCCCTCTCAGCCTCGCGGCGCCGCTTCCTTTCCTCGGGCTCGTTACGTCGGGCAGCCTCTTCGATTGCCGGCCACCGCCGCCGCAGTTCCTCATAGGACCGAAACGGCACGCGCCACGCCCGCAGTTCATCGTCCCAACTTGCCCAGGGACTGCCATGTAGTTCCCGAAGGGCGGTCTTCGAATAGGGCGTCCGAATGCGCAGATCGTCGGCAACCTCCAGATAGGGACTGGAGATCGGGTCGAACGCATAGGTGTCACGTCCCTTGCTGTCGGCGTGGGCCGCCAGCAACTCGGCCTCACGCGCCAGCCAACGGTCGACCTACGGAGACATCCGGCTGGCAGCGTGCCATCGGACAACGGAGAGAAACTTATGTGTCTATCAGGCCAACTGCTCGACATGTTCTCACGAGAGAGCGGCTCAACGAGATCGCAAGAGAGTGACTTACCGAGACTGGAAAGGGCGTCCGTTCAACCCCGCCGACCGCGCCGAATGTGAACTAGATCCCCTTACGTTGGATGCGTGGCGTGGACCTTCCAATCCCTGATAAACGCTAGCGACGCTCATTTATCTTCGCCTGAAGTCGAGCTACTGCGTCGAGAAGCGCGACCGTTGCCTCGCTGTCTAGCGCAATCTCCAAGCGGCCACCTGTAGTGCGAACAGCGAGAATGCCGAAAGGGCCCTTGTCGTCCGCGACCGTGCTTATGTGAAACTCGGTGGGAACGAAAGGCTTTTCCTTTTTCATCGTTCACCTATCACTCCGTCACACAGCTTACGAACTCTATCGGTGCGACAGGAATTATCCTCGTGCATGGTAGCATGGCAGACGGGGAACTGTCAGCAGAGCAGGCAGGAAGGCCGTTCTTCGCGAAATGACTGCATCGCATATCGGCACAGAACGATGTCGGATATGGCCATGCTCGCCGCAGAGGTGCCTGATGCGCAGCTTCACCACCTCTGGCTGTACTCATTGCGTCGCCGGCCCTTTCTTCAACTCTTTGGGCGGTGGACCGGCGTGTTTCTGAAGCCTGGCCGCCGATGATCGCATTCTCGATCTCAAGCTCTCTGGCTTCGCATGAGCCAAGTGTATTTGCGCGTCCAATCCGCACCGGTTTTCGTGAAGACCCGGGTAAGCACGTTGGGAACAAATCGGCCATCCGCTGCTTAGAGAAGCCTAGAGCCATTGGCATGGACTGGCGAGGACCAAACGTGGCGAATTATCTAACACTGCCTACGACTACATCGAAGGGTCGGATCAGGGTGGTCGTGGAAACACCGCGTGGCGCCGAAGCAAAGTTGACTTACAAGCCCAAGAAGAAGCTTTTCGAATATACGCGGCCGCTTCCAGCGGGCCTGGCCTACCCGTACGACTGGGGCTTTCTGCCTTCTACACTGGGCGACGATGGCGACGCCCTCGATGGCCTGGTCATCCATGAGGCCACCAGCGCTCCCGGTGTTGTCATCAAGTGCGATCTGCTGGCTGCCCTTTGTGTCATGCAAACGGAGAACGGCGAGACCGTGAGAAACGATCGCTTTGTATTTTGCCCGCACAAGCAAGACGCCCATAGCGAGTCTCTCCTTGGCGAGAATGTTCCGGATCGTCTGCGATCCGAGATCGAGCAGTTTTTCCTCGCGTCGGTGTCCGGCACCGACAAACAAATCGAATTCGAAGGCTGGCACGATTCCAGCCAAGCTCTCCGGAACATCCATCGGGCCATGAGAACTTTCGAGCGGAAACAGCGAGCCGCCGGTCCCTGAGCGCTCCACAATATGAGAAGAATGTAGCTTGAGAACACAAGGCTGCCTGGACGCCGGTGGCGGCACTTTCACAGGCCAACAACGGCGAAGTGCACCCGCAATAGAGCAGGCAGGAAGGCCGTTCATTTTTTCGCGAAATGACTGCATCGCATATGGCGCATGGGTTGCGGGCGGGCACTTGAGGCGCGGGCATATTTTGACCCGTCAAGCAGCCCACCAGCTCCTGCGGAGATATCGGCAAGGTGGCTATTTCCCGCTTATAAAAGACTAGGGGATTGCCGCGCGAGAACGTTTCGCACATTCGAGACCTGCCATTGGCCGTTGCGGGCTGTTCGAACGCCTCGATTGTTCAGAGCGATTGCCAGGCCACGCAGGCTGGTGATGCCCGACTGCTGGATGGAGGCGATGATCGGCAGCACGGTCTGGGCAAATCTGTCAGCCTCCCGGATCGAGATCTTCCGACCTTTCGCCGCAGCTTCGGCTGTGTTGGTCGGATTACCGAGTTTTATGCCAGTGGTCTTGCGAGAGGCGAGGGCGGCCTTGGTGCGCTCCGAGATCATACGCCGCTCCTTCTCGGCCAAAGCGGCGTAAAGGTGCAACATGAACGGATCGGCATCGGCGCCAAGTTCGGCGACTATAAAAGGAACGCGCTGGACCATCAGGCCGGCTATGAAGGCGACATCGCGCGACAGGCGGTCGAGCTTGGCCACGACGACCGGGCATTTGAGCTGCCGGGCAAGGGCGAGGGCGGCTGCAAGTTGCGGACGGCGATCCAGGGCGTCCGAGCCCTTGCCGGTTTCGACCTCGGTGAACTCCTGGATGATGGCAATTCCCTCGGCTTCAGCAAAGCGGGCGACCGCGGCACGCTGGGCCTCAATGCCGAGACCTGATCGTCCTTGGCGCTGGGTCGAGACCTGATAGTAGGCGACTGCTCTCGTCATGCTGCTGTTTCCGGGGTGTTCAAACTGCAAACCACCGTTTGCAGTGTGCTCACAAGACACGGTTCAGCAAGTTCTTTCAGGAATTAGCCTTCAGCAGCAACGCGGTTGAGCTGGAGCGCCGCCTATATGACGCAGACTTGTTGGAAGGCACTTCATGAGCACGCCGAGTTTTCGCATCCAGTGCAGATAACCATCCTTCGTCAGCACGTTGCTTCCTTATCGCGCCCGCCACAGAGGCGCAGCCGCCGCGGATGCAGCTACTTCCAATCCGTATGGGCACGCCCTAAGTCTGCGGCCAGAACGCAATCTCGCGACAAACGTTCACGTCAGTGTGGATTACAGGTGCGGCTGTGCAGGCCCTATCGAGCTCGGCCCTAGCCAAGCTAGCTGCGCCCCTTCACTAGGACGTACCCATGCAGAACAAGTCCCTAGCAGCCACTGGCTTTCTCTGCCTGGGCGTTCTCGTCTTCTCACTGCAGGACGTGATCCTGAAGGGCCTCTCGGACACCTATCCCGTTACGCAAGCGATGACTGTTCGATCAATCGTCGCATTGCCCATTCTGCTGGTGCTGGTCGGCGCGACCGCCAGAATACGGTCTATTTTCTCAAAGCGAGCCGGGCTGCGAGCCATCCGAGCGGTAATCTCGCTTGGAGCATACCTCTTCTATTATCTCTCGATCGCAGCGCTTCCTCTGGCCGATGCTGTCGCACTCTTTTTCGTCGCCCCGCTTATCATTGCAGGTCTCGGGATTCTCTTCCTCGGAGAGCGGCCTCACACCGCAACCCTGATCGCGCTCATTGTTGGTCTGCTCGGCGTCATCATAACGCTGCAACCGGGTCTTGCTATATTCGAATGGGCAGCTGCGTTGACCCTCCTGGCTGCTGCTCTGTACTCGTCGGCCCAGGTCTTGGCGAGGAAGCTTGGCGACAGCGAGGTCGCCGCGGTTATCACCTTCTATCAGAACCTGGCCTTCCTCACCGGCGCGCCGGCGCTGGCGGCGCTTGTGAGGTTGGGCGGCCTTGAAGACGCCAATCATCCAAGTCTTGCCTTCCTCACGCGCCCATGGGTCTGGCCTACGCTCCAGGATACTTTGCTGATGGCCGGCTGCGGTGTGATCGCATCTGCCGGAATGACATTGCTTTCCCAGGCTTATCGCCTTGCCCCAGCAGGCAACGTTGCCGTCTTCGAGTACACGGCCATCGTCTGGGTTCCACTTTGGGGGCTGCTGTTTTTCGACGAGGTGCCGAAGATCACCACCGTTCTCGGCGCAGTTTTGATCTGCGGAGCGGGGCTGTTCGCCCTAAGATCCGCGAGGTGAAGCGGCTCTAGTCGGGAACAAAGTCGAATAACCGTGATTTTGTACGTTGCCCAGAGTGGCAGGACCGATAGCTATCCAACGGGTGTTCCATGGATTCTCCAACGTTGCCTCCGCCACCTCCGCATGAACTCAGCCAAGCACTGAAACGCAATATTCAAGCGATTGAGGAGCGCCGGGCGAAGGAAGCAAGCGAGGCAACTTTGGAAGAGAAAATCGCTGAGGCGATTACCTCTTTTACGGGCAGTATGCGTTTCGTGTACCTTCACTTGGCCGTGTATGGCGGCTGGATCGTCTCGAACTTGGGCTGGATACCGATCACTCCGCCATTTGATCCGACATTCGTGATATTGGCTATGGTAGCTTCCGTCGAGGCCATATTCCTCTCGACCTTTGTACTGATCAGCCAAAACCGGATGTCAGCTGCCGCAGACAAGCGGGCGGATCTGGACCTTCAGGTGAGCCTGCTGACGGAGCACGAACTCACAAAGCTTATTGGGCTTGTCGATTCGATAGCGGATCGGTTGAATGCAAAACCAGCCGTAAGCGATATAGAAGTTGGCGAGATTAAGAGGGACATCGCGCCAGAAGCAGTGCTGGACGAGATCGAATCGAAGCAGCGGGAGACTGCGGAGAAGCTGGACCAGCGCTAGTGTCGTGATTTCGGTTGATTTTGATTTCGGGCTTGGGTCGAACTCGAAATCAAAACGACAGTCGGAATGACAGATCGCTACTGTCGGCAATGCCGCCCTACAGAAGCTTGCTGTCTTCATAGGTGGTAACGAAGGTCACTGATGTGTCCAGTTTTCCTTCTAGCTCATGGATGGAGGTCTCCTTCCAGCGCGCCCTGGTCTTCAGCCAGAAAATTGCTGCGGTGACGGCCTCCCGACCTTCACCGGTCGCTCTGCGGTAAAGGCTTTCAGCAACCCGTGCGTTGGCCTTGATGGCGCCGCTCTCGAGTTCATGGGCGTAGGTCGCCTTGAGGTCCTGCTCGTCTGTGGCGAGCACGCAGGCGATGTCGGCCGTGCTAAGCCCGAAGCCGGCCAGCGCCTCCACCCGGGAGTTCAGTGGCCGGTT